>CALFBG010000328.1 GCA_937951685.1 uncultured Saprospiraceae bacterium
ACATTTTGAACATGCCTTTTCGGCCTACTCCGCGTCGGCTCCTCGCCTTAATCCTTTTCAAGGATTAGACTCCGGGGCTTCCTTAATTAGGACGAAAATTCAAAGCTCAAAATATCCACAAACTTAAATTACAAAGTACTAGTATACTATTTTCTACAAGTTTTCCACAAAAAAAGCCTTCCAGCGCACACTGGAAGGCAAAATGGTAAATTATAAATACACTTGTAAAAAAGTAATTCTACGAACTACTTGAGAAAAGGATCACCAATAAACCTTTTCAGTTTTTTATTCTGATTTGATTCTTTGCGTTTCTGCTTCTAGGCCAGTTTTACGTTTTCTACTTTTTACGTTGTTGTTACCAAAGTTATAACTGAAGTTGACTCGAAATCGACGGCTGTCCCAACCACCACTAGCATCCATAACCACTTCTCCAAAACGGCTGATGCCAGACCATTCGTTTGTTTTAAAAATATCACTCACAGACAGTTTGATATTGCCACGCCCTTGTAAAATTCTCATTTGTACGCCTGCGTCGATACTCCACATCTGCTCCATGGTGAACGTACCGCCCCAAACGGAAGGGGAGTTGTACCAACCCGAAGCTTCGAACGATAATTTTTTCCCCAGTCGGAAAGTATGCTGACTATACATATTAAAGGAAGCGACTTTCAGGTCGATTGTTCTGCCATTTCCGTAGTCGGCAATATTATGCGTTTGGTAGCCCGTCAAACTCGTATAACTGCTCCACCACTTGGTAATGGGAATGCCACCACTAATATTCAAAGAGTAGTTGTGTTGCTTTGCTAAATTCAGCCAAGAAATAAAACTAGCGGTATTCGAACGGTCGTCACTGTCGACTACTCGGGTAATTAAATTAGTCGTTTGGCTATAAGAAAAACTAGTGTTCAGCATATAGTTAAAACTATGCGTCAACTGAATTTGGTTACTATATTCTGGTCGTAACCAAGGATTACCTTTTTCAAAAGTCAACTCATCCAAGCGCATTTCAAATGGATTTAGATCTTGGTAAGAAGGTCGGTTGATTCTTCGACTGTAGTTCAACTGAAAAGTATTTTTCGGATTGAGTTGATACGTTAAGCCAACAGAAGGAAAGAAATCAATCGTGTCTCTTTTGACGGTACGGTTACTAGTGGTTTTAAAACTGGTCAATTCCCCCTCCGAATTGGTTTGTTCTACCCGTAAACCAATTTGTATTCCTAGCTTGTCAAACTGTTGCGTATAATTGGCGTAAGCAGCATTGACATTTTCGGTGTAGACAAACTGATTGCTTCGGTCTTCATTTAAGGTTTTAATATTGTCAATTTCCCCTCTGACGTATGTAGTTCTCTGCTTATCGGGAAAGTTCAAGTCATAAAAATCAAAAGTATTATCCGTTTTGACGTAAGAGGATTTTACCCCAGCACCCAAGATTCCTTTTCCTAGTGGATATTCTGTATCCACTTTAAAGGTCATAATCTTAATGTCGACGGGCGTCACCGTGTAGAAATCCCGATTGGTTAGCACCTCAATGTTCTTCGCATAGGTGTTTAATAAAATATCTTCTCCATTATTATTGTATTGCCCATAATCCGCGTCCACATTCCAACTAATACCTTTACCATTATCAAAAGCGTAATTGAGGTTAAGGTTGTAATTATTACGTTGCGTCATCCTATCGTTGCTTGCAAGGAGGGTACTATCGGTTAAAGAAAGCATTTGCTCATTAGAGATCATCGTATTACTAACGTCTAAGGAAGGACTGTCAGAGAAATTACCATTAGCTAAGACTCCAATGGTATGTTGATCATTAAGAGAATAATCTATCCCCAGTTTTGCGCCGTGTTCTTTCCACTCACTTACACCAAGACTTTCATTTTGGAAGGCGAGTCCAAATTGCTTTCGATTAAGATTAGTGAAGTTGATGTTTTCTCCTTGGTTGTAATTATAATTTCCAAAAATATTAAATTTGTTATTGCGATAATTACTGTTGAATCCACCGTTGTATTTTGATTTTTCCCCAACGGAGTAACCAAGGTTGACGCTCGTATTTGTTCCAAATCGCTTATCTTTTTTTAGGCGGATATTAATGATGCCGCCACTTCCCTGCGCGTCGTATTTCGCCGAAGGATTGGTGATGATTTCAATGGCGTCAATTTGATCAGATTGTAAGGTTTTGAGGTAAGCAGCTAAGTCGTTTCCGTTTAATGGTGATGGCTTTCCGTCGATGTAAACTTGTACGCCGCTTTTACCTAGCATGGTAATATTGTCATTATTATCAACGACGACACCGGGGGATTTTTTTAATAATTCAAGTGCATCACTTCCCACGGCGTTGATACTACCTTCTACGTTGAAAACCATTTTATTGGGTTTGATTTCGAGTAAAGGACGCTGTGCGGTGACGGTAACTTCGGCTAAATCAGTACCACCGTTTTGCATTTTAATTTCAGGAAGCGTCAAACTTTGATTAGCGGCAAGCTCGAAGATCTCGGAACGGTAATTATCCATGCCAATATAACTAAGCTCAATCCAATAACGATTCGGGGCGATATTGGGGAAGGTAAAATTACCGTCTTCATCCGTGAGTTCTAGTTTTACGATGCTGCTATCTTGTGCTGCGTATAGGATTACGTTTCCGTAAAGTACTGCGGCGTTTTCGTGATCAATGGCACGTCCTTGGATTTGACCGGGAGGTTGTGCGTAGCTTACCGTAAAGAAGCTATAATAAAGTAAGAAAAGTAAATTCAATTTTTTCATAAAGCGCTATATTGTTGGTTTTTATAAAGTAAACAGTAATAAAAAAAACATAACGGTATCTGCCTACGCAATATAAATATGCGTAGGGAAAGAAATAATCCGCCTTAATTTATGATGGTCTAAGTTTTATTCAAATGTATTTTATTTACGGAATGTGTAAGCTTGTTTTTCGACGAAGGAGCATATTTTTCGATGAACAGTTTTGATAATGCTTTTAGATAAATGCTCCTTTACACCTTTTTCAAGAAGACGATACAAACCGCTAAATGTTACTACTTAAGGTCTTCTTTTTAAAAGACGATTGTAATTGATTTTAGTTGCAGCGCTTCGTCGAAGGAAGGAAGCTGTTGGTCGGAGATTGTGTCTCGTTGCTTTTTTTTAATAAAAAAAATATGATAAAGTTGTTTTAAAAATGATCTTATCGCAACTGTAACTAGGGCTATTCCGTCGTAATTTTCTTTTTTTGTCTAAATAGGAATAGAAAAAAGCATAGAAATATCGCGATACTAATTCCAATGAGTATCACACCATTAGAGAAAGCGGATTTCGATGGCATAGCAATAACGCGATCCGGTCCAAGAAAAATAAACCCTGCCCAGTAATAGGGAGACTTTTGACTGGGGCGAATTGCTGGATTGTTTAAGTGCTTGAGTTTTGCTTGATGAAACGCTTGAGCACTCGCTTGTCCGTCGATTAGCGCATGATAAAAATCAGAGAATATTTTTCCAGTGGTTGCCGCATTTACTTTCCAAAGACTAGCAATTTGACTCTTTGTTCCTGCGTAAGTAAATCCTCTTGCCATACTCATGACGCCTTCTCCCGAGCGAATTTTCCCAATATTTGTTTCGCAAGCACTTAGTACCACGAGGTCTGCATTCAAGTCCAGTCCATACAGCTCAGAAAGTAGGAGCGTGGTGTCGGCAAAGATAATTCTGGGTTGCAAAGAATCGGCATTGGCTAAAGCGTGCGTTGACAAGTGAATAATGTTTGCTTCGGGGGCTCGCCGAAAAAATTCCGTTTTGGTCGCTGCTTGATTTTTTGTGATTTGTACATCTACTTGATTTTCAATAGTAGATAATTCGTCCCGTGAATAATTCAAATTGCTATAACCAGTGCGATGCTCATTTCCTGCAAAAGGTGCGAAAGCTAGGAATTTCGTATTTCTTATTTTTCTTGCTACTGCTTGTTTTTGTAGAATCGTACCGGAGTAACTATAGCGAATGGAATATTTATTAATGAGGTAAGGCAGTGCCGCTAAGTTTGTGAACGCTGCATTTTGCACCAGCGCTTCGAAGGGGACAAAGTTTAATAAACCGTCGGGTACAATAATGAGGTTTTCACCTTCCGTCAATTCAAGTTTTCCGATTAATTGGTCGTACACTTCAAAGGCTACTTTTGCGTAAGCTTGCGGTGATTGTTCAATTTTGTCGGCACTTTGGAAGAAGTTTAAAAAGCGATGGAGTTGCGTTTTGAGTTGAGCCGTATTTCCGATTTTGATAAAGCGTTCTTGCGTTGGGGTTACGCATAATAAGTAAGTATCTGTCTGTCCACTAAAGAAATGCAGAAACACATCTTGATCCATTAGGTTTTTTTTGAGTTCGCTTAAACTGACGACGGCCAGTTGATATTTTAATTCAAAATATTGCGGATACTTTTCTCCTATTTGTTGGGTTAACTGTTGCATTCGCTCTTGTAAGGTAACGATCTCTTCGAGCATTTTTTCTTGCTCCTGTGCAGGTGCAATTTCTAGATTTTCCTTTGCGTAGAGTAACTCACTACGTAAGCGAAATTCTTTTTGTGCGATACTATCCGGTA
>CALFBG010000329.1 GCA_937951685.1 uncultured Saprospiraceae bacterium
TGTTTTAAAATAGGTAGATGATTTATTTGCAAGCCATTGATTTCCAATATTTCAGCTAATTTTTTTCCCGTAGCTATGGCTACGAAAAAAAAATGGAGCTTCATCTTGAAAACCAAGCGCTTACAACTAATTTCAACCCCCATTTTAAAACAACTTCTCAAAAAAAATAATCGGTTAGTGCTATTGCCAAAAGAAGTGTATTGGAAGGGGTTGAGTTTTGAATCTTAAATTTTGAATTTTGAGTTATTTATTTTATTGCCAAAACTCAAGCTCATTGAAAGTGAATTAAAGTGAATTAGGTGGTCTTATATATCAACTCCCACTCGGCGTTTCGATGGAAATTGAGCAAAGCGTGAAAACCAAATGAATCAGATTGTAGGAGGTTATTTAAAACTGTTCAGATAGATTGACCGACAGGTCTAAGACCTAAGCTCACTTTATAATAAGTTCAACTCCTAATAAACTAGGCTTAAACTATATTCGACTCGACCAAACGTCACCTTCTAAACTTTGAAACACGATGCAAAAATTTGTACTTACGGGCGTATTTATCTTACTCCTTGGTTTACTCATGCAAGCTCCTTATCCTATTCTTGATCACGAGTATTTGCTCACCGAATATCAGATGGTTCCAGTCGGTACACAAATCAAAAAGGCACGGTTGAAGAAAAAAGTATCTTCCCAAGTTTTAGCGAAACTCATTGAACGAACGCCAGCAGAAATTAAAAATATTGAAGCAGGACTTTTAGTACCCGATGGTGCATTGCTTGCTAAAATTCAAGTTGCACTAGATTGTAAAATTGCTTTAGGGAAGAAAAGAACAATTTTACCTCGTTCCTAGCTTAGCTAAGCAGTACTTAAGCGAGACTTAGCTAGGCAGGACTAATACAATTTGATGGCAAACTAATTTTGTCTCAAGTACTTAGTTAATTGACCACGCGAATTTAAGATTCAAGTGATTCGAGCAACAACAAAGAGTGATAATACTCAAATAGTAATAGTAAGTGTTTGGTCAATGTACAATCATAACATTCAAAATAGGCCTTTTTCTAAAGTAACTCGCAAGTAGATGAACGATGCTTGCTGATGCGAAATTTTTAAAAAATTTACGCGCAATAACTTTATAGCTTTTACATAACACATCCGTAATGAATTTCCTCTCATAGCGGTTCTCTCATAGTCTGTTTCAAGGCTGCCCTCCCGGGCAGCCTTTTTTTTTATGGCTTTACTTTTTAATAAACACAGAAGCATGGGTACAAAAAAAGTGCTTGGATCGAATATTTGATCCAAGCACTTCCAGAAGTTATTTAAAAAGACTTTGTTTTCTTAGTCGTTAGACAAGTAAGATAATAATCTAAGAATTTCTAAGTACAACCAGACTAAGGTAAATAATAATCCCATTCCGAAGTACCATTCCATGTAAGCTGGTGCGCCAGCTTCTTCTCCTCGATCAAAATTATCAAAATCTAGTAAAAGATTCATGGATGCAATACCGATAATCACTAGCGTAATACCAATACTCAACAAACCACCTTCGTGGATAAATGGAATATTAATACCAATAAAGTGGCAAACAATATTTATTAAATAAAAGAGCATTACAGCACCAACGGCCATACTGATTCCTGCTCTAAGCTTTTGAGTTACTTTGATTACCCCTGCCTTGTACAACATTAGCATCATAAACAGGATGGCAAAAGTTAAGGTAACTGCCTGAAAAATAATACCCGGCAAAAATGCATTCGCATAGAAGAAAGATATTGTACCAACAACCAATCCTTCTAACGCAGCAAAAATTGGCGCTAAGATCGGTGAACGACTTGGATTAGAGGAGGCAAACCACATTACGCCGGCACCACCCAAAATACCAACCCACATCATAATTTGATTTGGAAAAGTAAAGGCAAATAGTGCTGAGGCAAGCATTACAGCCATCAAAAGTAAAGTTTTATTAACGGCACCCGAAACGGTCATTTTTTGACCTTCTCCGACCATTCCTGAATCCAAGATTGTCTTAAATTTATCTTCTCCAATCATTGGATTAGAGGACTTATTAAAATCTCTTTTAGACATTTTTATTAATTTTTAGTTTTTAAAATTGAAAATACTTTAGAATGTACTTAAGTTGCTTGAAATTCGAAAGTAATTCCGTCATACATAATTTGTTATCTAAATATACAACATTAGCGCTTATATTTCCCACGTTTTACTCGTCCGATAAACGGTTCCTTTAAATAAAGCGACTAATTCCTGTTTTTGGTTCTTAATTCTAACGATATAAATCCCTATTTTGGGAGTTAAACTTTCCTCTTCTGCCGTGGCGGTTAGCAAATCACCAAGCTTAACTTGCTTTGTATGGGCGATCGACGTTTCAATTGACATCGCAATTTGCCCGTGTCCGTTTGCCGCAAAGGCTAAAGCACTATCCGCTAAAGCATAAGCAATACCACCGTGCGCAATCGCAAAACCATTCAACATTTCTGCTCGAATTTCCAACTGCAAGACAGACTTTCCAGCACCGTCTGCGACCCGCTTTATCCCCAGCCATTGGCTAAAAGGATCATGATGATACATCTTATCAACAATTAAACCTGCTTTTAAGTTCTCTTCGGCCATTTTTTCTACTTTACTGTATTAAGCGGGTTCGTCAAAAAACTGCCAGCCTTCTTTCGCCATTTTTCGTAACAATGGGCTACAACGATAACGATCTTCTAAGTATTCTTGTTGCAACTGATCCATGCCCAATACGCACTGCTCAATCCCTTTTTCGTCTGCCCAGCGCAACAAGCCTTTCGGATAATTGACACCTTTTGTCATCGCCAAATCTATATCTTCCTTCGAAGCAACGTTGAGGTAAAGCGCATCTGCCGCTTCGTTAATCAACATCACTAAAATTCTATCGACAATTGTTTCTCCCAATTTTCGATCCATATTGGCTTGGGGTGCTGCCGCTCCTTCACTATAGTCATAATATCCTCTGCCCGACTTACGACCAAGATATCCTGCTTCTGACAAACGCTTTTGCGTAAAAGCAGGTTTGTAGCGTGGATCGAAATAAAAAGCTTTGAACACCGTTTCGGTAACGATGTAATTAATATCATTCCCAATATAGTCCATCAAAGTGAATGGTCCCATCCGGAAACCTGCAATCTCCGTCATGGCCCAATCAATTGTTGCTACGTCTGCAATTCCTTCTTCCAAGATTCGTAAAGCTTCTCCGTAAAAAGGTCGAGCTACGCGATTGACGATAAACCCTGGTGTATCCTTGGCTAAAACCGTTAGCTTTCCCCAAGCTTCAATCATTTCCGTAGCATTCTTCGTCACTGCTGAATCCGTTTGAATCGCAGGAATGATTTCTACCAATTTCATTAAAGGTGCAGGATTGAAAAAGTGAATACCAAGTACGCGGTTTGAATTTTCGCAAGCCGCCGCAATTGAGGCAATTGACAAAGAAGAAGTATTCGAAGCGAGGATACAATCTTTCGCAACGATTGACTCCAGCTTTTTGAAAACTTGCTTTTTGATGGCAAGGTCTTCAATAATTGCTTCGATAATTAATCCACAATCTTGGTAGGCTTCCATCGCTGCGACAAAGTGAATGCGAGCAAAGATCGCTTTTGCCCTAGCGTCCTCCAAACGGCCTTTCTCCACCAATCGGTTCAGTATTTTTTGTAATTTCTGGCTGGCTTTTTCCAAGGCGGCGGGATTGCTATCGTAGAGTATGACTTCGTGTCCTGCCGTAGCCGCGACTTGCGCGATACCAGCTCCCATCGAACCACTTCCTAAAACACCTATTTTGATCATTTGATTATTATTTTTTATTAGCCATCGCTTAGCAGTTATTTAAAATTAGATTATTCTCCCTTGAAATTAGGCTTCCGTTTTTCTAGGAACGCCTGCACACCTTCTTCGTAATCTTTCGTCATCCCCGCTGCTGTTTGCAATTGTTCTTCGATCGCCAATTGAGTCGTCAAATCATTCGTTAACGAATAGTTGAGTGCTCTTTTGGTTAGCCCCAGACCAATTGTTGGCATCTTTGCCAATTTGAGCGCAATTTTCATACTCTCCTCTAGGAAAGTTTCGTCGGAGAAAACTTTATAAATCATGCCCATCTCTACTGCTTCTGCGGCAGTAACTTTATCGCCTAGCATCATGAGTGCCGTTGCACGTTGGCGACCAATAATTCGAGGTAAAAAATACGTTCCTCCCGTATCGGGAATCAAGCCAATTTTTGAAAAAGCTTGAATAAAAGAAGCAGAAGCACTCGCTACGGTAATATCACAGGCAAGTGCAAGGTTAGCGCCTGCCCCCGCAGCGACACCGTTGACTGCGGCAACGATTGGTTTTTCGATTTCTCTAATTCGTTCGACAATCGGATTGTAATGCTCTCCAACGATGCTAGATAATTCTGGTCCTTCGGGATCCGTCACTTCTTGCAAATCTTGTCCTGCACAAAAAGCTTTACCTTCTCCGATGATATAAATAGCCCGAACGCTAGCATCGGCAGCGCACTGATCAAGAATTTCCTGCAAGCCCAAAGCCATTGCTTTATTAAAGCTATTGTAAACGTTTGCTCGATTTAAGGCAATCCTAGCCACGCCATTTTCTATCGTAAAAAGAATATTTTCCATGATTTCGTATTTTGATTTTGCCAAAATTAATAAGAGTAATGCTAAAATCTAAGGTTCTGCTATAAATCCTAGTTTTTATTTTAAAATCTTTTAAAAGATTGATTGCTTTATAGGAATAAAGGAGCAACTTCACTTAATACTTTGTAATTTAATACACTGTAATTTAAGTTTTAGGACCGTAATTATTTTTAAATGAATTTAGTCGCTTCATAGAAAAAGCCTTTTCAACAAAGGTCGAAAAGGCTTTTCGCAGTATCTATTGACAAAGCAATATCTTGCTTCGTTTAGTATCGGTAGTATTCTGGTTTGAATGGCCCTTCTGGCTTCACACCAATATAATCTGCTTGATCTTGGCTTAATTCTTCCAATTCAACGCCAATTTTCGCCAAGTGTAATCGTGCTACTTTCTCATCTAAGTATTTAGGCAACATGTATACTTTGTTCTCGTAATTTGCTGAGTTTTCCCAAAGTTCCAATTGAGCCAATACTTGATTGGTAAAAGAGTTAGACATTACAAATGATGGATGCCCTGTTGCACAACCCAAGTTTACAAGTCTACCTTCTGCTAAAACGATTACATCTGAACCGTCGATCGTGTACTTATCAACTTGTGGCTTAATTTCAACTTTAGTATCTCCATATTTGCCATTCAACCAAGCCATATCGATTTCGTTATCGAAGTGACCGATATTACAAACGATGGTTTTATCTTTCATGGCACGGAAGTGACGCTCCGTTAAGATATCTTTATTTCCAGTAGCCGTAACTACGATATTTGCTTCTTGGATAGAATTTTCCATCTTCTTCACTGCAAAACCGTCCATTGCCGCTTGCAACGCACAGATAGGATCGACCTCAGAAACGATTACTCTACAACCTGCTCCTTTCAAAGAAGCCGCAGAACCTTTTCCAACATCACCATAACCTGCCACAACTGCTACTTTACCAGCCATCATTACGTCTGTTGCTCTTCTGATTGCATCAACGCAAGATTCTTTACAACCGTATTTGTTATCAAATTTAGATTTGGTAACAGAATCGTTGATATTAATAGAAGGCAAAGGTAACGTTCCGTTCTTCATCCGCTCGTATAAACGGTGAACACCAGTAGTTGTTTCTTCGCTAATTCCACGAATATTTTCTACTAATTCCGGGTTTTTATCCAGTACCATGTTCGTCAAATCACCACCATCATCCAAGATCATGTTTAACGGCTTGTTTCCTTCGAAGCCAAATAAAGTCTGCTCAATGCACCACTCAAATTCTTCCTCGTTCATACCTTTCCAAGCAAAAACTGGAATGCCAGCAGCAGCGATAGCAGCAGCAGCGTGATCTTGCGTAGAGAAAATATTACAAGAAGACCAAGTTACTTCAGCACCTAATGCTGTTAACGTCTCAATCAAAACCGCAGTTTGAATTGTCATGTGTAAACATCCCGCAATTCTAGCTCCTTTTAAAGGCTGAGATTCGCCATATTCCTCTCTTAAGGCCATTAAACCTGGCATTTCTGCTTCGGCTAATTCCATTTCCTTTCTTCCCCAGTCAGCAAGGGAGATATCTTTTACTTTGTAGTTCAATTTTGATTTAATTTCTTGCATATAAATAAGATTTTTGAATTTCAAAATACGTTTGAAAGCAATGTTTACCTTAATTTCAAGCTAAAAAGCTAGCCTTCAAGGTGGGATTGATAGACGATTTATCCATTTCTAAGGAAATTCCATCAATTCGAGTGCAAAGGTACAATATTATTGACTCTTTTTCAAGGGCTAATGCATAACAAATTTTACCAAATCATTAAATTTGAGCAGATTCTAAGCGAAGTAGCCTATTTCTGTTTTGAGCGACCCCGTATTCCTTTACTGATTTTAGCTTTTTTTACTATTTTTTTGATAACTTTTCAATCAACCGGTGCATAAAAGCAAGCCCCTTTGCGAGTTGGTCTTTACTAATATATTCGTTGGCACGATGTGCTTGTGCAATACTGCCCGGACCGCAAATTACGGATTCGAAACCTGCTTCCGAAAACTGTCCCGCTTCCGTTGCGTAGGAAACTGCCGTTAAGTCTTTGGATCCACATAACTCTTGAATAAAATCAACGATTGGTAAATTTACGGGCGTATCTAAAGGTGGTACGGGGGGATGATGTGCCGTAGTTTTGATGTCGAATTCGGGAAACCGCGTGCGACATTTTGCTGCTACCGTTTCACAATAAAGATCAAATTCTCGTCGAATATCTTCCAATTTATCGGCAGGAATCACTCTTACGTCCCAATAAAAATCCGCTCGATCAGCAATCACATTGGGTGCAATACCACTCCGTTCAAAAATCCCACAATGAATGGAAGTATGTGGTGGCGTAAACCGATCGTCAATTTGTCCACGCGCGACCAAATCATTCATCTTATTCTCTAACCATAAAATCAGCCGAGCGGCTTCTGTGATCGCACTCACTTCGGTGCGAATGCGACTACTATGTCCCGCCGAACCATTGACGGTAGTATGGTAAATCACAATTCCTTTTTGTCCCACAACTGCTTCCATCATACTAGGCTCTCCAATGATGGCAAATTTGGGCTTTTCTTTGTAAGTCGAATTGATGTGTGCAGCTAATTCGGGTGCCGCCAAGCAACCGATTTCTTCGTCGTACGAAAAGGCAAAATAAATGGGTCGTTGTAGTTTTGCGGCAAGCATCTCTGGTAAAGCTGCTAAGCAACAAGCCAAGAAACCTTTCATGTCGCAGCTTCCTCGGGCGTACAGCTTACCGTCGCCACCGTCTACCAATTGAAAAGGATCCGTATCCCAAGATTGTCCTTCTACCGGAACAACATCCATATGCCCCGATAAGATTACCCCACCATCTACCGCAGGACCGATCCGACAATGAATAGATCTTTTGGTCCCTTCTGCATTGGGAACAATCGTATAAGTAACACCATGTTTGGTAAGGTAGTCCTCAATCCATTGGGCGATAGATAAATTACTTTGACCTCCTAATACGGGAAAAGAGATGAGTTGTGCAAGAATTTCATTGACCGTCATGGATAATTGCGTTTGGGCTTTGACTATTTTAAAATAAAACCATCGATTCGAGCCAGTAAAATGAGCTGATCTCAGGAACAAAATAAAGAAGTTGTTTAAAAACTAAAAACTTTGTCGTAGTACTTATTAATATATTAAACCAATAGGGCGGTGATTAAATCCTCAAATGCATCTGCTTCTTGGTATAAATGATCGCGGTATTTAGTCGCATTAAATTTAAGGTGGGTAATTTTTTCGTTGCGTTCTACCAATTGAATAGTAATATTTCCAAATTGCTGACTCAGTTTTTGTGCTGGAAAATCTTTTATCCGAAGTCGCGGTTTTAGATAGTGCCGTTGGATCGTTTCTATCGTTTGGTTTCGCTGATAAGTTCTTAAATCAGACATATATAAAGTATAGCCCAACTCCCGTACTCGATCTTTCAATAAATCAAAAAGATGGATAATTTCTGTTCTAGGAAATTTTTGCTTGCCAAATTTCATGACAAAGCCTTTTAGAGAAGACGTTGAGATAAATTCAATATCATCATTAGTTTCCGCGGGGTTAATGCTATGCTGTACCTGCTCCGTGTGTAACCAATTAAGGATTTCACAATTCCCAAGCTGTAGCTTCCATTTTTCGTACGCCGCTTGCTCTGCTGCTGTGCGCTCAATCGTTTCGTGGAGATAAGGCTTTGATGGCGAACTTTCCTCCAAGGTGTTAAATAAACCCTTTACATAATTCCAGATTGTATTCATACTATTTCAACAAGGAAATGTAGGATATTGTTTTATAAAATAATTTAAGCTGGTCCCCAATGAATTGCGACACTAAGCAGTAAAAAACACCATGCGAGCACTAAAATCAGCCAAGTCAACGGAAGTATAAATCTCAACCAACGATCAAAAGGTACTCTGCATAATCCTAGCATCGCAATCAAACCGCCCAACGCGGGATTGACTAAATTTGTAATACCATCTCCAATTTGAAATGCAAGGATGGAACATTGCCTAGTCAAGCCAACCAACTCTCCTACGGGAATCATAATGGGTAAAGTAGCCAAAGCTTGCCCACTTCCCGAAGGAATCATCAGGTTCATAATACACTGCGTAATCGACATGACAATCGCCGCAATATAGCTTGGCAGGTAACTCAGTACACTCGACAATTGAAAAGCAATCGTATCGCTAATATTCCCCATTTCAAGAATAACTTTGATGGTGGTTGCTAAGCCAACCATAAAAGCACCGGGTGCCACGATCGCCACTGATTTTAAAACAATCTCACTCATTTGAGTACTGCCCATGCGCGCAACGAGACCAACGACGATGGCGATCATTAAGAAGATGGCTGAAATTTCAACTAAGTACCAATTATATTTAAAAATGCCGCCTAGCATTATCGCTAAGCCGCCTAAAAAGACGAATAATACCAAATAATTATTGGTAGTAATTTGATAATCCTCAATTGATTTGGACAAGGCAAAGTTACTTTGATCTAAATCTTTCCCGAGACTTGCAATCGGATCGTTAAGTATTTTTTTAAAGTACCGCACATTATAATAAGCCAAAGTAGACAATGCTAAAAAACATAAAATGGATCGCAGTACAATCCCCGAGAACATGGGCAATTCAGCAATCTTGTGCCCCGTACCAACGGTATAAGGATTAATTGGAGATAAGCCAAATCCTACGGTAATTGCCGCCACGGAAATACCCGCTGCCAAAATTAAATCCCCTCCTAAAGCAAGAGAAAGTACTGCCGCGATGGGAACAAGTGCGATATTATTTTCGTAACCGACAGCGACGCCCAAAAAGCCAAAAACGAAAGTCATGATCACTACGATGTGAAATTTTCTTTTGAGTCCTAAATTTTTCACAATGGCGCCTACCGTATTTTCGATGGTCTTGGAAGCTTCTAACATTCCAAACATAATTCCACCCGCAAAAACGATAAAAATAATATTCGAAGCATCTTTGAAGGCTTGTGAAAAGGCTTTGAACATCTCCAACAAACCAATTGGAGTAGATTTAATGGTATGATAAGAACCGGGTACTACGCGGGGACGCCCTTCTACCAACATCCGCTCGTATACCCCCGCTGGAAGTAGGTAACTCAAAACTGTCGCGAGCAGGATCATACCAAATAGCATTGCTACGGGGTGAGGAATTCTTTCGTACCATTTCATGTAATAAGACTTTAGCGTTGATGCGTACCCGAGATGCTTTTCAGTTGTTTCTTAGCGGTTAAGGCTACGCCTTCAAATTGATATCGGCTGGAAGATAATAAATTCCTACGGGCTGGTAACATAAGTACGCGATGGAAAAAATAAAGCTGAGCACCCTACAGGAGGATGCTCAGCTTTAAAATGAATCCATGAAATCTCCGTAACTACTCTACCATTCGCTCTTTACGCGATACCGCAGATACACAGAAAAAACCAACGGCTTCATTGTCTTCTCCACTCGGAGAAATAATATTAGTCGGTACATTTACTACGGGAGAAGCAAAAATTGTTTGGTCGCCTAAAGTCATTTGGATTAAAGCTTGCTCTAAGAAAAAGAAAGCTTCGTCCGTCAAGGAATGAATCTCTACCGTAATTTTATCTCCTACTTTGTAAGGAGGTTGATCGCTATCATCTACTGCGTCATCTCCCGAATCTGGTACTCGGTTAATTCCCGTTCGAATGGGCGTGATAAAAACCAAGCCATCGATATTTCCACCCGGCGTAAAACCTGCATCGTAAGCAGTATTTAATTCACTAGGCTTGTTTAAGTATTGATCATTTTTGAAGGCTTTGATCCAGTAAGAATCTCCTGTGCCAACGAAATCTGTTGCAAAAAACTCTGCGTAAATTCCCGCAGGATCTCCTTGCTCTTCTTCTCTATCCTCGTAAGTAATCGTATCAATCGGCATTACTCTGTTCATCGTAGAAACAGCCGTATACTCTTTACCTTCCAAGACTACACTCAATAAGTAATCTTCTCCAATACCACCGAAACTTTCTCCCGTGGCAGGCGTCCAGGTGTAATCGCCATCATTATTTTCATCCGTAAAAGTATAAGTCTCCCCGGTGCTGGAAGTAACAACTACCTCTGCGCCCGTTGCTTTCGGGGATGGGGTACTATTGAAGTAAGTACTCGTGTATCTCAGCTTAATTACTTGTGCTTCAGGCTTATTATTTATCCAAGCATCAATTACAAACTGTGACTTTCCTTCTTCTAAGTCAAGGTCAATTACATCTTGGCAAGCGGGGAATAATACGCTTACAAAAAGGAGTACGAAAAATATATTTTGAAATTTCATTATTTCTATTTTTTAATTTTCTTTGAGGATTAATAACAAATAAAGTAATCTTCTAAAATTTAAAATTATACGTCACGGAAGGAATCAAACTACCAATAACGGAAAGTCGAACCGCTTCTGTTTGTACGGGAGAACCATCGGTTGGTCTAATGTTTCCTTGTCGAAAAAAGATAGAAAATGGATTCCGTCGATTGTAGACATTGTAGATAGAGAAGACCCATTCTCCGTACCAACGCTTTCCTTCTTTTTTCTTTCCAGCTAAAGTAGCCGAAAGATCTAATCGGTGATAAGCAGGAATACGAAGATTATTTCGTTGCCCCGAAGAGATATGTGGAAGAATATATCCTTGTTGTTCAATTCGATGCGTGGGGAAAGTTGCGGGTGTTCCGGTGTTTAAAACAAAATTAGCCGAGAAACTCCAACGAGCATTTAGTTCATAAAAAGCGGTTGCACTGAAATTGTGGGTTTGATCAAATCGAGAAGGAAACCAATCGCCTTGATTTACGCCGGGCACTTTACGTTCTGTACGAGCAAGCGTATAACTAATCCATCCCGTAAGGTCTCCTTTCTTTTTCTCTACTTGTAATTCCAATCCGAAGGCTCTTCCGTCCGCATCAAGCAAATCTGCTTCGAGCAATTCGTTCACAAATAAATCCGCTTCGTCAATGTAGTCTACTAAATGCGACATTTCTTTGTAGTATATCTCCGCAGAAGTAACGTACATATTATCCTTCAAATTTTTGAAGACCCCAACGGCAATTTGATCTGAAATTTGTGGTTTGATATTATTTGTACTTGGCGTCCAAACATCAACGGGTGTTGCCGCAACTGTATTTGAAATCAAGTGAATATATTGTACCGTACGGTTGTAGCTCAACTTAAAAGAAGTAGAAGGATCGAACTGGTATTTGACGGAAGCCCGTGGTTCTAAATTAATATAATCTTCAATACTTTCCCAGTCGCCAAACTCAGTAGCACTTACAAATTCTTTGCGTTCTCCTTCCTCCGTTTCTTTAAACTCAAAAGCTTTTCCTGCTCCTAAGTAATTGAAGTAAGACAATCTCAAGCCATAATGTACAGAAAGCCGCGAATTAATTTTCTGCTCATTTTCTAAGAAAAGACTAGCTTCTAGCGCCCGCTTTATTGGCAAACTAAAATCTGAAGTTTCTCCTTCACTAACTCCGACTGCATTACCGGGTTCAAATTCGTAAAGAATGGCTTGTCCTCCGAAAGTAACTAAGTTATCTGGATTGACGAAGTAAGAAAAATCTGTTTTCAAACTGTAATTTACAATCTGCGCATTCCAGTCAAACGAGTTGTCTGGTTGATCCCCAAAATTCAATTCGTAGTCGTAATTACTGTAATAAGCCGTGAAGTTGGAGAATAGTCGATCACTAAATAAGTGATTCCATCTTAAAGTCGTTGTTGCATTTCCCCAGTTAAAACCAGCTCCTGCCCCAAATCCAAAGTTATCTCTCCCTAAGTAACCCGATAAATAAATCCGATCTTTTTCGCCTAAGCGATAATTAGCTTTGATCGTTAGATCATAGAAATTTAGTTTAGTATCTTGCAAATCTTCGTTCAAGAAAGGCTTGGCCAAGATGTCAATGTAAGACCTTCGCGCGGCAACGATAAAAGAAGATTTGTCTTTTACAAGCGGTCCTTCTACTGAGATTCGACTAAAGATGGAGCCAATACCACCAGAAAAAGTAAATTTCTTATTATTTCCTTCTTTCATTCTTACGTCAAGGATCGAAGACAATCGACCACCATAACGAGCTGGAATTCCTCCTTTGTACAATTTGACATCTTTCACCGCATCAGGATTAAATACAGAGAAAAAACCAAAAAGGTGAGATGAATTGAATACGGGCGCTTCGTCTAATAGCACTAAATTCTGGTCTACACTTCCTCCCCGTACGTTAAATCCCGTTGCTCCTTCTCCTACCGTGGTCACCCCTGGCAATAGTTGGATACTACGGATAACGTCTACTTCTCCAAGTAAAGCTGGCATTTTCTTAATGGTATTCAACTGTAGCTTGTTGGTACTCATTTCGGTATTCGTAACGTTGCGATCTTCTGCTTCGGAAGTTACAATAACTTCAACGAGTTGTTCTGCTTCTTCGCGTAGTTCTATTGTAAGCTTTTCATCTTTGTTTAAGACGATTTCTTGAACTTGTGTTTCAAACCCGAGGTAAGAAAACTCTAGTTTGTAGGTTCCCGGAGGAATGGAAAGCGAATAAAAACCGTACTCATTGGAAGTAGTACCATTTGATAATTCTGTAACATAAACAGCCGCACCGATTAAGGTCTCTCCACTGGTTCCATCTTTAACATAGCCACTTACGGTAACTTTTTCCTGCGTTTCAGCATCCTGTGCAATGCTAAAAAGCGGCAAGGCTAGGCAGGTCAGTAGTAAATAAATTGGTGTAAAAAATTTCATTAATTGTTAGTTATTTTGATTATGTGGTATAAAGAAGCAAGCTACAATAGTTGAAGTATTTACCGCTATCTTCCATTTTCACTTGAAAAATAAAATATTGCAAATTTAGACATTCAATTTACCTTCATCAATAGCAGGAAGGTATCATTTTACCTACTATAGTACCTTGAATAGAATAATTAATATGATATTATTATAAGTATTAGTACAAATTGAATGGCAATTCTGGTTAATCTCAATACTTATGTAGTTGGCTTAGATATGTTCCGAGGCAGTATTTTTGACAAATTCTTGCTCCGAGCAGGTTTTGTCACCTCTGGTAAACGAATTATGCCGCAAAAATGTGAAATAAAAATAACATTAATAGTGAAGTGCTTTGTATTTAACACTTCAAAGGAGAGATGTTTGTGCTTAAGCTTATCTTCTCTTCGAAACAAACCCTAAATCGCTAAATACTGTTTTGGCAATGTATTTTATAAATCACCTTAACTGAGGATAAAAAAGCGTGGTCAGCTCATTTTAGCGAAGCACTTCAACAAAAAAGGCAGTTGAATTACTTCAACTGCCCATGAGCATAACTACCGTTCTATCACCACTGGATCTCCTTCTACCTTGATCCTGCAACTCTGATCCAGTTGTTGTTGTAAAGTATCTGTAACGGCTACGCGGGCAGTGCTCCGACTTGCCGCTCGAATAAATGCGTTATCTACCGTGTAATGTTCTGCTGCTAATACGGCGCGTTCGTCCAAAATAACATCTAATTTTTCGCCGCTACCGCGTAAATCTAATTCGTTGCGTCCATCCAAGGTGACGGTAAGCGCTTCGATATCAATGTAAGCCTTAATATCTCCTCGACCTTCATTCTTAATGGTTAATTCTTTTCCTTTGAAACCACGCAATTTAATGTCTTCTGTATTTCTACAAGTTAATGCAGTTAAGCTTGGCATTGTGATGTAAAGCCTGACGGGAGCCGAGCTTTCTTTCAAATCCGTTGCGACTCTTAAAATATTTCCCGTTTGTTTAAGCTCCACGTTTCTGGTATAAATCTCTTTGCCTTGGAGTTGTACCTTAAATACTGCGCCTGCTTCAATAATTACCTTTACGAAACCTTCGATGTTCAGTTGGTCGAAATCTTTAAAAGATAAGTTGGCGTCTTTTTTTGTTTTATCCATCCATTCCGGACAAACCAAGCCATTTGATTCCATTCGCCAGACTTGTCCGCTGCGCATCCAAGGATGATTGATGGTTCGATCAATATCTAAATGTCCTAAAAAACGAGCAACCCGATCGTTGATCTTAATCGCTTTTCCTTCGGGAACTTTCAGGATCAATTCTACTGCTTGACCTCGCCATTTATGACCTTGTTGAATCATAAAATCAGGCAATAGCGCTAAGGTTTCATCGGTTACTTGTACGTCGTAGGTAATTTTTTCGGCCAAGGTATTCGCTTCCATCGTGCTCGCACCTCTAGACTTGATCACTTTTTCCAATTCAAATGCCGTATCATCCGATTTGATAATGGATAAGGATATTTCATTGCTTAGTAAAAATTCTTCGGAGATTTGCAAGTTACCGATCGTGGTAGACAGTTCTCCGTGGGGAGAATTTCCCATGCTTAAGTTAAGCGTATCGGCTTTCAAATCTAACAAATCAATCTTCGTTGTGTATTCTGAACCGTGATTAAATTGTCGGCCTAAGTTTACACCGATGATGATGAGGGAAATTAAATTGACCGTCCAAAACGACCAAATACCAGCTTGCCAGCGTGGACTCAAACGATTGCCATAAACGAGTCGGTAACAGAATAACACGACAAAAAGAGCCGGAATACCGACAACGAAAAAACTATTGATAAATCCTAAAAAGGAAGCAAATTGAGAACCAACGAAAAAGTAATTTGCAAAAGGAAAGGCATAGAAAAAACTAATAATTAGCGCTACCCAAATAATGGCGAGCACCAAAATGATGAAACTTCCAAATAATAAAATAATTGGTTTCCAAATTCTCAAAAAACCCTTTACCAAAAATTTAAGGGTGCGACCGATAAAAGCAACTAACTTTTTTAGTGTTGCTCTTGCTCTACTGGTTCCTCCACTCTTTTTTTTTTACCAGTTACACCGCCAAGGCCACCATCAAAATCAGAAAGTCTACTTGATAAATGATTGATTTCTTCCTCAATCATCTGAGCAATATTTGACACATTAATATTTTCACCGCGCATCGCTAAACGATCCGCCGAAGATTCCGCTTTAGGAACAATTGCCCACAAGACCAAATATAAAGGCAAACCAATGCCCCCTGAAAAGGCGATTAGAATAAAGGCCAAACGAATCCACAAAGGATCGTTGATGCCGAAGTAAGAAGCAATACCCGAACAAACGCCACCGACCACTTCATCGTCAGGATTTCTGAATAATCGTTTTCCCGTTCGATAGTCCGATTCCGATTCTTCCGTGCGCGCTTCCGAACTTTCCTCCCAAATGGGCTCTGCACCAAAATCTTCCGGCGTTCCCATAATTGCAATAGCGACCTTGATATCTTTAATCGTTACGATGGCCCGACCATTCAAGTTTTCCTCAAAGAGTTCTGCCAATCTCATTTCTATATCCGAAGTAATTTCTTCGTAGCCCTCCGAATTTCTAAAATGATGGTGAATCGTTTTAAGGTATTGATTCAACTCATTATAAGCATCTTCATCAATGGTAAACGGATAGCCTCCTAAATTAACATTAAATACTTTATTCATCGTTGGTGATATTTTTTGTAGAGAGATTTACAACGTGTACCAGTTGGTTCCAAGTAACTAATAATTCGCCTAGAAATTCGTGCCCTGCGTCGGTGATGTAATAATACTTTCGAGGAGGTCCCTTCAGCGATTCTTTCCAATTATAGTGAAGCAGCCCAGCATTTTTCAACCGCGTCAGTAATGGATAAAGGGTTCCTTCTACCACGATCAACTCGATTGCTTTCAATTTCTCGATAATGTCAGAAGTATATGCTTCTTCCTCAGATATAATCGAAAGGATACACAATTCAAGGACTCCTTTTCTCATTTGTGCCTTGGTATTTTCTAACTTCATAATTCAAAGATAAGAAACAATATAGAACTATGCAATACATAGTACTATAAGTTCAAAGAATCGGCTTGTACCGCAAGTACATAAATTCCTGAAAATCAATTCATTATAATCAAAAATATTTTTAAAACAATTTTCAACAACGCGCTCCAAATTCAAACCGAGATAAGATTTATCCGTATTTAGGACATAAAACAGCCTGCAATTTCCTTAGGAAACAACAGGCTGTTTTGCATATTTCATGCTAAAAAATGAAGTTGATTCGTGCTACATTTTGTATTTGACTTCTTTCCCTACGACAACTTTCTTTGCGCCTTGGATCGCCTCTAATTCGGGATCGTCCGCAGCTTCGTTAATGGGGGCAGGCATGACGGGTTCTTCGGTAGGCACGGGTTCTATTTTTTCTTTACTTTCGTCTTCGGTTATTGGCGGTGGTGCTCCCCCACTCGCTCCCACGGGTTCGCGTTCATCGATGATTTCAGCCGCTTCTAATTCTTCGGAAAAACTTTCTTCGATGGCAGCTTCAAATGTTTCTTTCAACTCCTCTACCGCTTCAACTTCCTCCTCTTCTATCATTACAGGTGGTTCAAGCGTTGGCTTTGGTGGGATAGATTTAGTTGGCGGAGGAGGAGCAACCGGTTCTGGCGCTACGATACCTTCTGCTTTTAGTAACGATAAGGCCTCATCTTTTCCTTCGAAGTAATTGATCAAGTTTTCGAGGTCGATTTCTTTTGCTTCGGCTTTAGTACAATAGAAGGCATTCAGTTCGTGATCTCCGAGCACGTCGGCACCAATAAACTGTCCTAACTGGTAATAAGATTCCCATTGGATTGGATCAAAGAATTGATCGGAAGTTGGTTCGTGTGGGAAACTTGGATGGTAAATTTTATACTTATAAGTTCCATAAGCGAGACTATCTCGATCGGGAATCACAGGCTTTCCTTCGGGCGCAGTGACGGAAGATTTGACGTAAACTAAGGTGCCTACTTTGAGGTTACTCGCAATGCGATTTTCGATGACTTTCTTTACGCAGTTTTCGATGATCACCTTATCGGCGGGCGCCGCCAATTTGATTTGATCGATACTTTCTTGCGCATTTTTTAAGGTTCGTGCGATCGCGTTTTTTTTCAAGCGATCGCGGATTACCGTTTTGATATCGTTCGCAACAATTTCATTTTCTTCCGAAATGTATTGTACTTTTTCTTCTACCACTTTATTGATATCTTCAAAATTGATGAGCACTTGAATTGCTTTTCCATCGGCATCGAGAATCGAGCAATTGCCCGCATCGAAAACATCTACCTCTTCCCACAATTGAAAAATATCCGCAATGGCAAAACGTTGTTCAGAGTATCCATGCGAAGGCTTCGGCCGAATCTTTTCTTCTGGGATTTGATCCGCTCTAAATTGAATCTGCAAACCCAATTCGTTGCGCGCTCGAATCGTTAAATTTTCCAAATCTGAAAAACCAAAAAGTGGATCGGCTCCGGCATCCACCGCAAGAATTAAACGGCATCTTCTACGCAGTAATTCGTAAACTCCTAGGTTTTCAATGTGACCACCATCTGAGATATTTAGCATTTTGTTGTTGGTTCCGATCATTGAAAATAATTCGTAGAAAAAATACATCGGCCACCAAACTATTTTTTTGCTTTTTAGCTTCAAGGGATTTGTAATCCAAAACCCCAAGCGAGCGTTGAATAGCGTCATGAAGACACTTAATATTTTATTCGAGTACATACCCATCCCGGGATTGACGGCCGCCGCAGAAATAGTCGTAGCAGCGGGTAAAGTCATTTGGCGATAATCAGAAACCTCCTTGGTAGCAACGTACTTCGTCAGTTTAGCGCCACAGTACAACGGAGACAACAAAAAATAATCACTTGCCTTCGTTCCTTTGAATTTTTTGTCGGTGACGGATTGTAAGTTCAAACAAGTATTGATTAACGGATATGGTGCTAAATAATCTTTTTCAGCTTCGCTATCAATCTTAAATAAATCAATCAATTTTACGTTTTTGTAGGTCCGCGTAAAATGGAGAAAAGCATCGGCTAATTGATTTCGGTAAAACCGATGAAAACTTAGCGCATTAGGATTTGTAAAAAGGCCCATCACAAAAAGTAGAAAGGCAAAAAACACATAACTAATTAGATCACTCGTTTGCTCAATTTCAATTTCTTGCCAGCCCGTTACAAAAATAGAAGCTAACCAGAGTACCACTATACTAGCAAAAATAGCTTGCAAACGGTTGAACTGACGAGACATGCCCACGTTGTATTGAATCAAAATATTGAAGAAGAAATGCAAGACAAAAACGCCCGAGAAAACATACAAAACGACTTGTTTAATTCTAGGGTCCAACAAGTAATCTCGCACCGTTGTAAATTGATCAAAGTCTAATAAATAGCCCAAAATCGTATACGCAATAATACCTAAACCAATCACAATCGCCGGACTAATCCAACTCATCAATAAACTAACCAAATATCCGATCGTCAGTACCAATGCATTCCAACGTTTTACCAAACGAGTCCCCGGAATGAGGTATTCTCCCCGAGAACGCATATCATCAATGTGTGCTGCTTTGAATAAATGCTCGTAACTTTCTTCTGACTTTAAACAAGCCTGAATGTAAGCCCCCGTATAACCGCCACCCGAAACCGTGGAGATATAATCCGCTCGTTTTAAAATGCCAAATTTATTTAAAGTTTTGAGGAAACCCATGTTAATCGTAGCGGACCGAATGCCGCCACCGGAAAGGGCAACGCCAATTTTTGTATCCGCAAATTTTTCGTCACTTCCATCTTTAAACAGCTTTTTTCGCCGCTTTTTGAGTTGTTGGGACTCTTCGTGAATAACTTCTTTAAACCCTAAAAGTTGTTTTCCTTTCGACATGTACAATTTAACTTTGGTGGATAAACGCGCAGGCTAGTTTTTAATCATAAACATTAGCTGCTTCAAGATAAAGCTTGTCGAGGGGAAAGCAAAGGGAGT
>CALFBG010000330.1 GCA_937951685.1 uncultured Saprospiraceae bacterium
GTCAATTTGTATTCCTCGTTGTTTTTTCTTAAAATTTATTTCCAGTTTTGTAAACTCAGTAAATTTGCTTTCGGAAAAACAACTTATTAAAAATTGCTTACAAGGCAACAAATCGAGCCAATACGAATTGGTCAAACGCTACTCCAAGATGTTGATGGCCGTTTGTCGAAGGTATGCCCGAGATGAAGCTGCCGCAAAAGATGTTTTACAAGAAAGCTTGATTCGCATTTTTACACACCTCGAAAAATATACACCCAATGAACAAGGAACATTTGAAGGATGGTTGAGAACGATTGCCATCCGATGTTCCTTGACTTGGATTAATAAGTCTTGTTTTAAACAAGAAATAGCACCGCTAGAATTTCCAGATCACCAGAGTACCGAACCCGAAGTGTATAGCTATTTTGGCTTAGAAGCAATCAACTTACTCCTCAAGGAATTACCCGATGGTTTTCGTACCATTTTTAACCTCAATATTGTGGAAGGGTATTCCCACAAAGAAATTGCCAACTTACTCGATATTACCGAAAGTACTTCTCGTTCTCAACTGGCGAGAGCTAGAAAGATGTTACAGGAAAAGATAAAGTTCCATAAAAAAAAAATGAATCCGCATGAAGTGGGAAAATTTTAAATCACGATTCAAAAAAGACGCGCAAGCCGAAGAAGTGGAGGTAGACTTAGATGCTATCTGGTCCGCCATCGAACCTAGCGTAGATCTTATCAACCAAAAAAAGCGGAAGAAAAAACGTTTCTTTTTTTGGATATTCTTAGTAGGTGCACTTTGCTTGGGTGGCACTGCTTACTTCCTCTTTCCTAGTACTTCAACAGATTTTACCAGTGTAACGCCACAAAGTGAATCTAAAGGTATCAATGAAAATTTAACAAGTTTACAAAATACAACGAACAATACAACGAACAATACAACGCAAACGGTAACGCCAGCTACTCAACTTACCAATTCTTCCTTAACATCTACGACCGACGAAAGTGATGCTACGCATACAGCTTTAGCGCAGCAAGGGCCAATTCAGAAAAGACCAGCTACAAAAACTAAAAATCAGATAACTAAAAATCAGATTAGCTCAAAAAATAAAAGCCAAAACAACACTAGCAAGCCAAATTCAAATATCCGAGTATCTACTCAATCCGAAACTAATTCCACTGCGATCATTGGAACCAAGAATGAAGTAACGAAATATAAATCTCCCGTAGTTACAAAAACTACCACAGCAAGAATTTCACCGACTCAAGAATTGACTAAAAGCACCTTACGAAAGCAAAGTGAACGCTCAGAAAACGCTATTTTAAATACGTCTTCCATCCATTCGCTTGCGGCACAAATGAGTGATCTTAGCCGTCTTCAAACTGATTTCTATACTTATCCTTTAGTTTATGCTGGAGCTAATTTTGCTAAGATTACGCTACCTGAAAACCCTTTCACCTCGGATACGAAAGTGACCAAGGCAGCGAAAAAATTCCGCTTTGCAGTGGGTGCGACGGGAGGGGTGAGTTATGTAAACCGGAAATTAACTGCTAAGGAAATTGAAACTGAGGAAAATAAAATAATAAGAAACCAATATGAAAAGAGCTTAGAAGCTGTCCATTTTGGAATTAATATAGCGGTACAACACCGTACCGGTTTGCGGTTATCTTTAGGCCTACAACAAACGACCATTACAGATCTTTACCAATTAAATAAAACGGAAGTCACCGAAGGTTTGACAGAAGGTGTGCAGACCTTAAAAGTGAATTTGTACGGAGATACAACGGCGGTAATGGGCGAAATCTTACAAACGACAACAACGATAACCAATAAAGCAATATACAATACTTATCGACTCCTTGACCTTCCGATCATATTGGCTTATCAACGTTCTTTTGGGCGCTGGAAAGCTGGGGTAGAACTCGGGGTTTTAGTGAATTTATCCTTGCGGACGAAAGGTATTATTCCCAATACAGATTTTCAAGATATTGACATTGCCGAGAAGCAGGGGGAGTATTTTAAATCAAATATTGGATTGAGTTATCACCTAGGTCTTTCGCTCCGGCGCCAACTTAGTGATGCAATTGAAGTACATTTTACACCATCGCTGCGATACTTCCCGCAAGATTTCTCCGCAGAAAGCTATACGCTCAAACAAGAATATATGCTATTCGGGGCAAATTTTGGGATAAATTATCGCTTCTAGGTCGAAATCCTTTTACGAAGCAGTAGTCTTAAGTATATTTTGGTAAAAACTACGCAACTCCTTCACAACGACTGCTTTGCTAAAGTGTGCTTCAATGTAATTCCGAATCACTTTACGGTCGTAGTTTTTAGTTTCGACCTGCTGCATAGCTTCCGCTAAAGCTTTCACATCCTCAACCGGCACTAGTTGCCCAACGATTGGTTTTACAATTTCTTCGGGACCACCACAGCGCGTAGCAATCACGGGCAAACCTAGTGCTAAAGCCTCAATAATGGCGACCCCAAAAGTTTCTACCCGACTCGCGGATACAAAGCAACTTGCCGTTTGCAAGATTTCAATCACCGTTTTTTGGTCTTGAGCGCCCAATAAAAATACCGAATCTGCCAATCCTAAACGTTGAAGCTGCTTTTGCAGCGAAACGCGCGCATTACCTGCTCCGATGATTTTCAAAACCGGATGATCCGACCGTTTAGCTTTAAATTGACTAAAAGCTTCAAGCAAAATATCATAGCCTTTCGTAGCAGTAAGATGTCCCACCGAAACGAAAACAGGAGATGTTCTTTCATCCTGCACCAAGCCTGAAGGTCGAAAAACATCCATATCTACCAAATTGGGAATGACCTCAATTTTGCTTTGGGTATACGCTTGCATTTTAGTTTGTAAAGCGGTACTCACCGCAATTAACCCCGACGCGCCGTCATAAACTTTCCGCACCAAATTCCGATGCCGCGGTCGAACCGCTTCCGTCAAAAAACGGAATAAATGTTCCGTCAAAACATAAGGAATATTATAGCGTTGAGAAAGTTGCAAAGCGACCGCACCCGCCAAATAGCTGTGCGCATGAAGTAAATCCGGTCGACCAAATTGCTCGAGGTATTGCTCAAAAAGGGGGAAATGTTGACGCGCCCAAGTTTCAATTAGCCACGTATTTATTTTGGGTGGAAAAAAGCCTTTTGCGCGAAAGGTAGAAACCTCGGATTCTATCGAAAAGTTAGTTTCTGCTGCTTTGAAAAGATGACGATATTGAAAAGATCCGTATAAAACGGCTACGGCAAGACCACTCTGCTGCAAAGCTTTTACTTGCTCAAAGATAAAAATCCCGGCTTGTGGTGAGCTAGGACTTGGATACCAAGAGGGAAGTACTAAAACCTGCATTTTGACTTAAATCGCAATTCGTGAATAATTTATCGTTATATTGCTTCAAAGATATAGTGAAGTTGTTTAAAAACTCCAAAAATGTTTACGAATTGATCTTTTTGCCCAACTTTTCAGCTTTTTTTATCCTCCGTAGCGCTGCTACGAACTCCTAAAAGAGCTTCAACCTGCCTGCCGGCAGAGGCAGGTTTGAACAAAAAACGCTGCTTACTTGCGTGAAGGCAAAGCCTTTCTCAACTGCTTTTAGAATTATTAAACAACTTCAGTATTTAAAGATAACTTTAAGACAAATTAACATCGTCGTGAAAACAACGAAAAACATCCTCTATACCATCACGCCTCCGCGCCAGTTTTCGCTACAGCTAAAAGAACTTTGGCAGTTTCGAGAACTCTTCTACTTTTTTAGCTGGCGGGACATTAAAGTTAAATATAAGCAAACCCTGCTAGGTTTTTTGTGGGCTATTTTACAGCCCTTGATCATGATGTCAATTTTTATTTTGTTCTTTGCGAAAAGCTTAAAACTCTCTACGGATGGCATTCCACCTGCCATTTTTTATTATAGTGGACTTTTGCTCTGGAATCTATTTAGTGCTGGTATTAGTAATGCTGGCAATAGTATGATTTCCCACGCGGGCATTATCAAAAAAGTGTATTTCCCGCGTTTGATCATTCCCCTTTCGAGTGTGCTAACGGCTTGCTTTGACTTTCTAATGGCGCTATTCGTTTTCTTTTTCATCTTGCTGTATTATTACTTCACGCTTGATTTTTCCTTTGCGGTGGGAAGCTTTTTCCTTTACCTGTTCTTCGGCTTGAGCCTTAGTATACTAACCGCTTTTGGAGCGGGAACCTTGCTTGCTTCCTTAAATGTCAAGTATCGAGATTTTAGGTATATTATTCCCTTTTTGGTACAATTTTTATTTTTTGTAACGCCAGTCATTTATCCCATTTCCGTCGTGGCGGATGAGCGTTTAGCTTATTTACTTGCGTTGAATCCGATGACGGGTGCCATTCAACTCATGCGGGCGAGCTTTACGAACGTTCCTATAGATCCTGTACTTTTGGGGATTAGTGTGACCGCAGCAATCCTAATTTTCATGCTCGGTATTTTTAATTTCAAACGAACCGAAGCTTACTTTGCAGACCTTGCCTAAACGCTATGGAAACACCTATTTTAGATATTCACCGACTTTCCAAACAGTATACCATTGGTACGACGAAAGAACGCTATCTGAGTATTCGTGATGTGATTGCTGGTTATTGGAAACGGTTGAGACAGCAAGAACAGCAGCGGAAAATTTGGGCCTTAGAAGATATCAACTTGAAAGTTTACCCGGGCGAAACCTTAGGTATTATTGGTAGAAATGGGGCGGGAAAATCTACTTTTCTCAAGGTGATTTCTAAAATTACACCACCGACGAAAGGGCGCATTATTGCGCGAGGAAGAGTAGCGAGTTTATTAGAAGTTGGTACCGGTTTTCATCCTGAATTAACGGGTAGAGAGAATATATTCTTGAACGGTGCCATTCTTGGATTACGTCGTTTAGAGATCAAGCAAAAGTTTGATGAAATTGTAGACTTCTCTGGTGTTGAGCAATTTATCGATACGCCTCTCAAGCATTATTCTAGTGGTATGCAGCTACGCTTAGCATTTGCCGTAGCGGCGCATTTGGAGCCCGAAATCTTACTCATTGACGAAGTATTAGCCGTTGGAGATGCACAATTTCAGAAAAAATGTCTGGGTAAGATGAATGAAGTGAGCCAAAGTGGTCGCACCATTTTATTTGTAAGTCACGATATGGCGGCAGTACTTAAACTTTGCCAACGCAGCATTTTACTGGATCAAGGGAAAATTATCGCCGACGGCGCAACGGAAGCAATCGTACAACAATATTTGCAACAGCTAGACGAAAATGCACAAATTGATATTGTACAACGCAAAGATCGCAAAGGCAAAGGCGAACTGCAATTTGTCAACATTGCCCTACTCAACGCTGATGGGCAAGGCGTAGAAAATATTTTTTGTGGGCAAACCGTGACCATTGCACTAACGCTCAAGAATCATCAATCGACACCGATCAAAAATGTACGGATTGATTTGGGCATTGATAATTATAGGAAAGAACGCATCGCGTGGCTCAGTACCGAAATGGTTTTAGCGACGAGCCTTCAATTTTTGGCAAAAGAAGAAAAAATCGTTTACTTTAAACTGCCGAAATTCCCCTTTGCGCCCGGAAGCTACGCGTTGACCCTTTATACGGAGGCAAATGGTAGCGTTTTAGATTGGTTAGACGACGCTTTTTACTTTACCGTAGAAGCTGGTAATTTTTATCCTTCCGGAAAACTGCCCCCCGCGAAGCAAGGTACTTTTTTATTGAATTACAGCATCAACACCTAAATTAACTCTACTTGAAAAAAAAGATAAAACAGTGGTTATTTGAGTGCATTTGTTTTTTGGTAAACGACGACTATCGTTTACGCAAATTAGTTTTGGCGAAAGTCGAAAAGCATTTACTCAATTTTACAAAATACGGTTACCTCAAGGAAATCGGTTGGATCAAATCCGTCACCGAAGAAAAGATTATTGATGCCGCCGGAAATCCCATTCCTTGGTTGACTTACCCTTTTATCCGTTTCCTCGAAAATCGGTTGCGGCAGGAGATGCACATTTTTGAGTTTGGCGCGGGAAGTTCTACCCAATATTTTTCCCAAAAGGTAGCCAGCGTTACTTCCGTTGAACACGATCAAGCTTGGTACGAAAAAGTAAAAGCGCAACTTCCTAGCAACGCAACGCTCTTTTTTGAGGCTTTAGAATATGATGGTGCCTACTCCAAAACTATTCTGCACCAGCAGCAAGTCTACGATATTATTATTGTCGATGGCCGAGATCGGAATAATTGTACGCGCCACGCCGTGACTGCGCTGCAAGAGAATGGGGTCCTCATTTTTGATAATTCTGATCGAACGCAATATTTACCCGCGCTAGAGTTTTTAGCCAGTCTCGGTTTTAAACGTTTAGATTTTTGGGGATTACAAGCCGGCTATACCAATACGACTTGCACCAGTTTATTTTACAAGTCAAATAATTGTCTAAAGGTTTAATACTTTGTACCGATGGTTCAAGATTTCATCTCCGTTATCATTCCTAATTATAATAATGCCAACCATTTACAAAAATGTTTAGCCGGTCTGATGCAACAAACGCAGGCAAAATCTACTTTCGAAATTATCGTCGTGGATAATGGTTCCACCGATCAATCCTTAGCGATTCTGCAACAATTCCCAGTTACGTTACTCCAGTATACGGCACAAAAAAATCCTTATCCTTGCCGTAACCTTGGCATCCAAAATGCTCGTGGCAATATCATTGCGCTGATTGACGCCAAGTGTATTCCTCATCCCGACTGGCTGGCACAAGGTTACCGAGCGCTACAAAAAGAGCAAACAGATATCATCGGCGGGAATATTATTTGTCAATTTGAGCAAAATGCTAGTGTTGCAGAAATTGTTTACGCACTCATCTACCTCTCAGTTGCGCCACAAAAAAATCAAAGTGCTGCCGCCCTTACGGGAAATTTATTTACGTGGAAAAGTAATTTCGACACCATTGGTTTTTACCTAGAAAACAGTCGATCTGGTGCCGACGTAGAATGGACAGAACGGGCTAAAGCACAGGGTAAAAACGTTCATTATGCTGCACAAGCGATCGTCACCTATCCACCCAAAAAGAGACAAGCTCTTCTAGAAGCCGCTTATCGAGATGGCAAGGCAGAAGCACAACTCTTTGCCCGAAAGCGAGGGTGGGGGACTTTCCTTTGGCAAGCCTTGTATCACGCTCGACCACCATATCTTTCTACGATTCAAAAAAAGATACACGCTAAAAATATTCCTATCTTTGGGCACTCGATGCTTTCTATTTGGTGGATGTACTGGCAAGTTCGTATCCAATGGTCAAGAGGAATGCTCGGGATTTAAGACAACATTATGAAGATTCTTTTCTGTACTAGTTTTTTTGCACAAACGCACAACGGCGCAGGTCAGTTTGCGAATACAGTTTTTCGGATTAATGAATTATTCCCAGCACACGAACTTCATATTTTGTCGGAAGACTTAGATCAAAAACAAGCACGCTGCCATCTAATAACGATAGATTATCCACGCTGGTTACAAGGTTTTGGGATGCTTCTTAGGAGTTTTAGTTACTATCGTGCAGCACAAGCATTACACCAAACCCATCAGTTTGACCTCATTTTCTTCAATCATGCCTTTACCGGAATTTGGAGTGCCCTTCGATTTTCTAAACCTACAAAAGTAGTGGGCTTTCTCCACGATGATAATTTGCTTGCGCAAAATTTACAGCAATTTTCTTTTAGCAAAAAGTGGTTCATTCGAGCTACTTACCGACAAGTAGAAAAATGGGCGATGCGTTATTTAGACGCTAATTTTGTCAATACTAAATATTTGCGGCAAGCAGTCCAAGCGGTGTATTCGATCAACCCAAAGAAACTACACCAAACTTACGTTCCGATTGATGTAAAAAGTATTTCTTTTCAGGGAAATCGAGAGATAGATTTAAGGCAGCCCATTAAAGTTCTTTTTGTAAAAAATGACTACCTGCGCGGTGGTTTAGCCGATTTAATTGTAGCCTTAGGTTTATTGTCTTATTCTTTTCAACTTACCGTCATTGGCCCTTTCCCGAGTGCTCATGATGAAATCCAAAAATGGGTAGCGGCACAAGATAATATCCAACTTAATTTCCTAGGCAACTGCACTCAAACGCAAGTTTTTACCGCCCTACAAGCTCATCACCTGCTTTGTATTCCTGCCAAAAAAGAAGCACAAGGTGTCACTAATATCGAAGGGTTAGCCGCTGGCATTCCTGTTGTTACTACTCAAGTTGGTGGCATTCCAGAAATAATGGATCAAGGTAAAAATGGTTGGCTCGTTGCTGCCGATGCACCGGAACAATTGGCACAAGCTATAAAAGATTGTTTAGAAGATCCGACTGCTAGACAACAGAAATCTACGGCAGGCCGCGCCTTTGTACTGCAACATTTTGATCAACAAAAA
>CALFBG010000331.1 GCA_937951685.1 uncultured Saprospiraceae bacterium
AAAAAAACGAAGTTGTCTGCATGGAGACAACTTCGTTTCTAATATCAAATTCTTTCAAAAATGCGGTAAGCATCAGACAAAGTATTTTAAGCCTTAGCATCTTCTGCGGTCGTATCTTCTACGTCAATAACCGCTTCTCCTTCTACTTCAGCTTTGTTTCCTAAGTACTGTGGCAAATCCATTCCTGCCATGTTAAACAAATCATTCATGGGTGGAACCGCTTTATAAAGGCCCGAGATAAACTTAGAAGTTGAGTTGCCTTCGCCATCTTTTTGATTACCACCTTCCCAGACGGTAACTTTATCGATTTTGATATTCTTGATCGCTTCCACTTGAGTTTTCACCAAATCTTCTAATTTGTCAGCAATCATCATCAAAACAGCATCTCGTGTATTGCCACCCGCCGCGTCAACGATTTTACCAAAACCTGCTGCTTGCTTGCTCAATACTTCTAAAAGACCACGGGCTTCTGCTTCCTGCTTCAGATAAATAGCATCCGCTTCCCCTTTTGCGATCCGGCGATTCTGTTCTGCTGCCGCTTCTGCGTTAATTTCTATTTTCCGCTTTTCGATTTCTGCGTTGACAATAATATCCGCTTCCTTTGTTGCTAATTCTAATTTCGCTCTTGCCTCTTCCGCTTGTTGCTCCGCTAAATATGCTTCTTCCAAAGTTTTGGCAGACTGCGTTTTTTCAGCGGCGGTAGCCAAACGTAAAGCCTCCGCTTCCTTCACTTGTCGTTCTGCGTTAGATTTTGCGATTCTAATTAACGATAAGTTTTCCCCATCCGTTGCATTCGCCTGCGCTTTTGCCTCTCCTACTTTCGCTAAGGCGTCCGCTTCCGAGACTTCAATTCGTTGATCTTTTTTGGCAATTGCTTCTCCAATCGAACCATCTCTATTCTTTTCGGCCACACTCATTTTAGCATCGTTAATGGCTTTAGCCGCAGCTTCTTTACCCAATGCCTCGATGTATCCTGATTCATCTTGAATATCAGTGACGTTTACGTTGATTAATAGTAGACCAATTTTTTTCAATTCGGCACCTACGTTGGTAGAAACGTTCGACAAGAATTTATCTCGATCGGAATTGATTTCTTCAATATCCATTGTTGCGACCACCAATCTCAATTGTCCAAAAATAATATCCTTAGAGATATCTCGAATCTGATCAGAAGTTTTTCCTAGCAAACGTTCCGCTGCATTCTGCATGACCCCTTCTTGGTTAGAAACACCAACCGTAAATCGAGAAGGAACGTTTACCCGAATATTTTGCTTACTCAAAGCACCCCGTAAATCGACATCAATCGAAATCGGCGTTAAGTCTAAGTATTCATAATCTTGAATAACGGGCCAGACGAAAGAAGCACCACCCGCTAAACATTTAGCTGATGTTCCTCCCGTACGACCATAAATCACGAGAATTCTATCGGAAGGACAACGTTTGTAACGAGAAGCAAGCCATAAGCCCATGATCACGATTAAACCAAGAAGTGCTAGAAAAATAATTGCAAAGGGACCAGCCATAACTATTTAGTTTTTAGTTTTATAAAATGATTTTCCGTAAAGTGAATTTGATGAAGGCTACTGATCAAACAAGCAATCCTTCAAGATAAACAGTAACCCAGCCTTGTTTAACCACTTATTCTTTATTTTTATTTATACCGGTTAACCAAGGTAAATATTTTTTGGGAGCTACTTTATATTTTTTGTTCTTTTAATCTGTTCCTCACATAGTATTCCTGAGCGTAGCAATGTACACTTCCTAGGATATACCTAATACTGTATCTTTTCGCGTTTCTAAAAATCCGTCCCGCTAAAGTGTGGGGAAGAAAGTATTCTTAAAAATCTCTCACCGTATAATTCTCTTCCGGTTCTACTAGGAGTAGATTATCGTTGAGGACTTCAACGATCCGTACGGAAGATCCCGTAGGTAATACATCGCCATCGGTGACCGCATCCATTTCTTTGAATACACCTTGTATTTTCAAATGGATTTTACCGTGACCGTTTTTGTTGGCAGGAATGGTGAGATAAACTTCTCCTACCTCAAATAATGCCCGAGTGACATCAATATTACCCGGTTGGCTCAATTTGGAAAACATATAAATCATATAGCCTACGATAAACATGGCTAACGCCCCCGCAACACTAGCGGATAAAAGTGCCATTAAAGTAGAACCACCCGCATTAAGCACCAAAACGCCTGTCCAGCCAAAAAAGGTAAAAAAAGCAATAATACCACGGACGGATAATAAGGAGAAACTAGGGTCTAAATTGTATTCCCCATCGACATCTACGTCGGCACTTAGATCCACATCCACGTCACCATCAAAGTCAAGTCCGATTAAGCTGAGGACAAACTGAATAATAAACAAGACACTAAATACAATAGAAATTCCCCAGAATACCTGCTGTATACCACTTAGCGAACTCCACCAATCTCCTGATAATATCATGGCTCTTGAGTTTTAATATTGAATGCATTGCTTGGCCATAGCAAGGAATGCGCGATTTTGTTATAAAACGTTGTAACTGCTTGAAACTATTCAATCACTTAGGTAGGCATTGTGATTAGCAACCTAGCAAGATGATGTGGTTGCAAAAAACTTGACCTTAGCTTTAACTAAGATCGTATTCAAATTTTCAGTGTAGCGAAAATTCAAATGTGCGCTAATGGTGACGAAGACAAGTTAAGAGGAAATTTTATTTGCTTAGCAATTGCGTCAAGTGCTGTACTAACAATTTGAGCCGCTGCTTTTTACCTTAGTTGTCTTTCAAGTAGTTATTGATCTAAATATAAAACATCTTAATCAAAATAGCCACAAACTATCGACCAACGAACGCCTATTTTCGGCAAAGGGAAAGACAACGTCCAATTATGAGTCGATTCTCGTTAACCGATAATTATTATACGATGTATCGTGAAATAAAGTTACTCCAAAATAGCTCGTTGCCCCTTCCGAAAAACCAGAACTTATGCTTAATATTCGTTAAAGTATTTGAGCAGCTCACGTGACCTTGGATATAGATTATCCGATTTGTCAAATAAGCTAATGCAATTCTTTTCTATTTGCTAAGCTATTCTGTACCTTTGTATAGATTAAGTGTCGAAATTGCAGTTAAAACGACAGGTAGTGCTGCAAATTCGAGCTAATCAAACAACTTCTTAGTTTCAGGCGCATAAAATTTCTTTTCAACATGATGGATGTCAAACTTTTTTGTGGTGCTAATTCCGAATACTTAGCGGAGAAGATCGCAGACCACTACGGCTCTTATTTAGGCGATAAGTCGTTATTACGATTCAGTGACGGAGAAATGCAACCCGTCATTAACGAGTCGGTAAGAGGCTGTTACGTTTTCTTTATTCAGTCTACTTTCTCTCCTTCTGACAATTTAATGGAATTGCTTTTGTTAATTGATACGGCCAAACGAGCTTCAGCGGGATACATTACTGCGGTAATGCCTTACTTCGGCTACGCACGGCAAGATCGAAAAGACAAGCCCAGGGTTCCAATTTCTGCAAAGTTGATTGCTAATTTATTGCAGGCTGCTGGTGCAGATCGGGTCATGACAATGGATTTTCACGCAGATCAAATTCAGGGATTTTTTGATATTCCAGTGGATCACTTGAAGAGTGAAGCGATTTTCATCCCTTATTTGAAAAAACAAGATTTATCGAATGTTATTTTTGCCTCGCCTGATGTAGGTGGTGTAAAAAGAGCCAGAACTTATGCTAAATACTTTGAACGCAGTCTTGTAATCTGTGATAAGTATCGAAAACGAGCGAACGAAGTCGCCAGTATGACCTTGATTGGAGATGTAACCGGAGCGGATGTTATCCTAGTAGATGATTTAGCGGATACCGCAGGTACACTTTGCCGAGCAGCAGATCTGTTAGTTGAGAAAGGCGCGAAGAGTGTTCGTGCCTTATGTACGCATCCTGTCCTCTCTGGAAAAGCTTATGAAAACATCGAAAAGTCCAGTTTACAAGAAATGGTCGTTTGTGATACGATTCCATTAACCAAAGAATCGTCCAAAATCCGCGTATTGCCAACGGCAAAGTTATTTGCACGAGCCATTCGGAATACGCACGAACATCGTTCAATCTCTGCCTTGTTCGTAGAAGGATAGACAATTGATTTACAGGGGTACTGCAATGATTATGCGGCATTTTAAGCTTAAAATGTACTGTTTTACAAAAAAAAGTATTCAATCTCGATTTTATTTATGCTATTCTAAAATAAAATCATTATCTTTGCATCCATTTTTAACAAAAAGAAAGAAGTATTTATTCTTTATAGAAACATCTAGATATCATGGAAACAGTTGCGATTAACGGAGCACTAAAGACAACACGTGGCAAGAAAGCTGCAAAAGCGATTCGACGAACAGGAGCAGTCCCTTGCGTGATTTATGGTGGTGCAAAAGAAATTCACTTTACTGCACAAGAAAAGGTTTTTAAGAACTTGATCTTTACTCCTGATTTCAAATTAGTAGAAATCACTGTTGACAATAACACATACAAATGTATTTTGAAAGATGCACAATTTCATCCCGTAAAGGATAATATTATGCACTTAGACTTTTTAGAATTAAAAGCGAACCACCCGGTAAAATTGGAAATTCCAATTCGTTTTAAAGGGGTTTCTCCTGGTGTGAAATCAGGTGGTAAATTAATGCAAAAATTACGTCGCATTAAGATCAAAACAACTCCTGAGCTTATTGTTGATCACGTTACTTTCGATATTTCACATTTAGAACTAGGAACTTCGGTTCGAGTAAAGGACTTGGAAGCAGTTGAAGGGATTGACATCTTAAATGCGCCCGGCATTCCTGTTGCATCAGTTGAAGTACCAAGAGCATTACGTAGTGCAGAGGCAGCGGCAGATACTGAAGTAGCAGAATCGTAAATAACAATTCCGCACTAAGCGATTATATTTATTCTGAATAAAGAATTTTGAAAGAGACGTAAAGTATTTTACGTCTCTTTTTGTATTTTGTGCCGAACGAAGTAGCTACATCAAGCTAAATACCCTAAAGATTTAGCTGCGAAGCGTTCCTAAAATCGCCTATATCTTGATTTTGCGCATTGTTTTGCAAGTTCAAGTACCATTTTCATCAAATTGTTTTCATCCTTAGTGCTTAAGTAAGCAATAGCCTATCAGGCTAAGTTAATTTCGTATACATACTCCTTTATCGCGCAATTCAAAGTTATGGATCAATTACGTATTACTACCCTGCAATGTTCCCTCCAATGGGAAAATCCAGTCGCCAATAGAATTTCCTTAGAACAAAAAATTATAGCCCTCGCAGGAAAAACGGATCTTATCGTTTTACCCGAGATGTTTACCACCGGATTTAGCATGAATCCCGTTTCCCTTGCGGAACGCATGGATGGTCCGACGATGGCTTGGTTGGCTCAACTTAGCCAGCAAGTAGATGCTGTGATTACAGGAAGTTTGATTATTGAGGAGGAGGGACAGTATTTTAATCGAATGATTTGGATGCGTCCTGATGGGGAAAAAAGCTTTTACGACAAACGCCATTTATTTACGCTTGCCAAGGAGCATGAACATTATACCCCAGGTAAAAAGCAAGTTGTCGTTGAGTGGAAAGCATGGAAAATTGCATTACAGATTTGCTACGATTTGCGTTTCCCCGTATGGAGTCGTAACACTACAGGCTACGATTTATTGATTTACGTTGCCAATTGGCCCGAACGCAGAAATCACGCTTGGAAATCGCTTTTAATGGCTCGTGCCATCGAAAATCAAGCTTTCGTGGTTGGTGTTAATCGAGTAGGTATTGATGGAAACGATTTACCTTATTCGGGAGATACCGCGCTGATTGATCCCATGGGAGAAGTACTTTATCAAGTTGCTCAAGTAGAGAGCATTGCCACTCATACCATTGATCGGTCTGCCGTTACGGAGTTGCGGCGCAAACTAGCTTTTTTAAAAGATATGGATCGCTTTACGATCTCGTAGAATTGTTTTGTAAAATTGAATGCTGTTTCGAGTAAAAAAAAAGATTAGTGCTGCACCAAGACTTTACAAATTTTTTGTGCTTGTGTCGCGGTGGAAATGTAAATTAAGTACATCCCCGGATGCCAAGTTTTTGTACTAAACTGCAGTGTTTTCATCGTTGATTCGTCTATCCGAATGCCCTGTCTAATTTGTTGTCCCTGCATATTTAAAACGACGACGGATTGAATTGCGGTTGTTACTTCAATCGTTAGCTGATCATCGGCGGGTTGTGGAAAAATATGCGTACGAATTTCCTCCGGTGTAGCAATTTCTCTTGTTCCTCTCCCATTTTTAAAATAAAAATCTGGCTGATCATTGCTATTTTTTGAAGCTGCCGCCGCTTCGGTGCTCGGTGCTTGTTCGCCCAAAACACTTTGCAAATCGGAATACCGATACCAAGCATAACCAATTAGATTAATCTTTTCTTTCCAGTCTCCCGTCTGTGCAGCATGCCCATTTTGACCATACAAAAAGCTATCAAATGCCTCCTCCAAATCGTGCGTTTCCAGCCAAGGCCCCATAAAATGTGGTCTAGCCGAAAATAGCGGTAATACTTCCAATACCTTGTCTCCCACTGGTGCCAAAGCTGCTAAGCGATACGATTTGTATTGATAAATACTATTCCCATTATTATAAAAATCAGAAGTCCGGTAATAGTGCACTAGAATGCGATCTGCGACCGCACCAATTGCCGCACAAGCCTCGGGCGTAATATTCCCGATATACGTTTCACATTTCACATTGCGCAGTAGTGCCTGACTTTTGACGAAATTAAGCTGATTGAGATAAAACTCAAATGCGGCATCAACATCCGTAGATTCCCATTCTGTTTCCAGAAAATTTTGATTCCAAAATTCAAATTCTAAATGATAAACATCAATTTTTCGAATATCATCTAGTGCCCACAGTTTATTATAAGTATCAATTGTCTTAAAGGAAGAGAATTGTTGGCCGACGGCGGCAATCTCAACCACACCATAATCTTCTTTAGCTTTCCGAATAAAGTTTGCGAGGACATTGGCTGTTTTTAGCTTGGTCAGATCGTAGGAATTATCACTGATTGATCTTAAATTATATAGTATTAAGTAATTGAAATTATTTGCTTCTGCAAAACTCAACAACTTGTTTTCTTTCGTCGCATTCCCTAAGATTTCTCTAAAGTCATTAACGTAAAAACCATTTAGCGATGTCGCGTGTAGGAAATTCCCTATTGATAAGCAAAGACATAAGAGGCCTGCCATCAACATTCGTCGAAAGTAAATCATGCTATCTATATATTTTATGGGAGTAGGTTAATGATAGATTCTCGCCTAAGAACCAATTCGTACTAGTCTTTTATTTTTTGTTTAAAAACACCAAGAATATTTAATGTTGTTAAACAACTTCATGCTGAAAACTTTAATCTTGGGTGGATTTACCTAACTGATTTATGATCCCAACATACTACTATTTGAGTTTCAAAATTGATAATAAAGTGCAATTCTGTGACAGCAGTTTAACCAATATTAGATATTACGATGGTAAAAAACTCACCTGATAGGAATTTACGAAGTACTCGTTATAAACATTTAAAATAATCGAAAGGCTCTAAGCAGTCATTGCATTTATAAAGAGCTTTGCAAGCCGTAGAGCCAAATTGGCTGAGCATTTTGGTGTTGTTGGAGTTACACTGAGGACAGGCTACTTTTTTTTCTGCGCCGAATAAGGCGTGCTCGTCGATGGAACGTCCCACCGGTGGTGCAATGCCATAAGCACGGAGTTTTTCTTTTCCCGCTTCGCTGAGCCAATCTGTGGTCCAGGCAGGACTCAGAATAGTCTTGACGGTGACTTTATTAAAACCTGCTGCTTGTAAGGTAGCCTTAATATTAATTTCGATGACATTCATGGCAGGACATCCCGAGTAAGTCGGTGTAATCGTAACTTCTACTGCATTGTCAATTATTGTTACGGCGCGTACGACACCTAGATCTACGACGGACAAAACAGGCACTTCGGGATCCATCACGTTCTCTAGTATTTCCCAAATTTCATTTTCGGTGACAATTGTTTGCATATCCTTATTTTGATTCTTTGACGAAATAAGCATCAAGACAAAATTAATTTGCCATTAAGTGGTACTTGAAGTTATTTAAAAACTCCAAAAATGTTTACGAATTGATCTTTTTGAGTAACGAAGGCAGCTAGAACGAGGCTACAAATTGAATCTACCAAGTCGCACCGGGATGCGCCCGTTGTAAATATTGCATTTCTGCTAAGATAAAACCGAGGTGCTCCGAGTGCTTTCCTTCTTTTCCACCTTTTTGCATCCAAGTCCCCGTAGGCATTTCCAAGGTTGCTGCGGCTAATATTTCAGCTAATTTGGCCTCGCATGCGGGCTTGAGTGCCTCCAAGTCCACGCCGATACCGGCTGCTAACAAAACTCGATCGGTCTCATTCATCGTTAAGAGTTCGCCGTTGTACATCCACATTTGATTGAGCGCCTTTTGCATTTTCTGATTACTTTCTTCGGTACCATCTCCCAAGCGAATCATCCATTCTGAACTGTACCGTAGATGATAACGCACTTCCTTGAGCGACTTTTCTGCAATTGCGGCGAGTGTTTCATCGGTGCTCTGCAATAAAGCCGTATAGAAATGAAAGCTATAATTATCATAAAAGAATTGACGCACGATGGTAAAGGCAAAATCTTCGTTGGGTTGTTCTACTAATAAGACGTTGCGATAGGCTGTAATATCTCGTAAAAAAGCCAAATCATCCTCCGTACGACCTTTTCCTTCGATCTCTCCCGCGTATTGTAAGAGCGAGCGTGCTTGCCCGATTAAATCTAACGCGATGTTCGTCATGGCGATATCCTGTTCTAGGATCGGTCCACGACCGCACCATTCCGACAAGCGATGACCGAGAATTAGGGCGTTGTCCCCTAAGCGTAAAGTATAATCAAATAAAGCCTTTTGAATATCCATGCTGTTCTTTTAAGCTAAAAATTAAATATCCGAATGCGCATCAACAACTTAAGCTAATCGCTAAGTCAAGTTGCGACGAACGCATTACATATGTTTGAGTTCATCCGGTAAATCATAAAACGTGGGATGACGATAAACTTTATCGTTGGCAGGTTCGTACAACGCTTCTCCTTCCGACGGATCAGAAGCAGTAATATGTTTGGATTCGACTACCCAAATACTGACGCCTTCGCTTCTACGCGTATAAACGTCCCGTGCATTTTCGATCGCCATTTTCTCGTCCGCAGCGTGTAAGCTACCTACATGTTTGTGGTTAAGACCTTGTTTACTGCGAATAAAAATTTCCCACAGTGGCCAATTTTGATTTTTCATTTGATACTAATTTTAAGCGACTTGTTCTTTTTTTGAATTCCGTTGCGATCTCTTTTCCGCGTGTGCCATCGCCGCTGCTCTTACCCAAGCACCTTCTTCGTGTGCTTTGACGCGCGTTTGGATTCGTTCGTGATTACAAGGACCGTTCCCTTTTACTACGTTCCAAAACTCCTCCCAGTCGATAACACCATAATCATAATGTCCGCGCTCCTCATTCCATTTTATATCTGGATCGGGCAAGGTGATATTTAAAATCTTAGCTTGTTCGACGGAAACGTCCACAAATTTTTGTCGCAACTCATCGTTGGTAAATCTTTTAATTTTCCATTTCATGGATTGTGCCGTGTGTGGAGAGTCCGCATCGTTTGGACCGAACATCATCATTGCGGGCCACCACCAGCGATTAACAGATTCTTGCAACATTTCCTTTTGTGCTTCAGTTCCTTTACTTAGGGTAAGTAAGATTTCGAAACCTTGTCGTTGGTGGAAACTTTCTTCTTTACATACCCGCACCATTGCTCTGGCGTAAGGACCGTAAGAACACCGACAGAGGGGAACTTGATTCATAATTGCCGCGCCATCCACTAACCAGCCGATTGATCCAATATCCGCCCAGCTCGTCGTAGGATAATTAAAAATACTTGAATATTTAGCCGTACCATTATGCAATTGCTCAATCAAATCGGCTCGTTCTACGCCTAAGGTTTCGGCGGCACTGTAGAGATATAATCCGTGACCAGCCTCATCTTGCACTTTGGCGAGCAAACCCAACTTTCGTCTGAGAGAAGGTGCTCGAGTAATCCAATTTCCTTCCGGCAACATTCCAACGATTTCAGAATGAGCGTGCTGAGAAATCTGTCGGATAAGTGTTTTACGATACTTCTCCGGCATCCAGTCTTTGGGTTCAATCTTTACCTCATCATCAACTTTAGCTTGAAACCGGGATTCTAACGCTTGAATATTTGTCATAATTAGTAATTTTTCTTTTGCATTCGTTGAAAAATATTGTTCCGCAGTAAAGGACTACGCTGCAAACTTGCCCTAAACAAAAATAACCATTTCTCACTTACCTAACAAGTAAAAACGAACATTTGTTCGTAAAGATGAAAATATCTTTTTCTGGCCTTAGCTTCAGAGATTTAATCTTTCTTTAAACCGTGTAGTAAAAGGTCTATGATTTGAGTTTGGAGGGTGGTTACGTCCAGTTTTCGCCCCGGCTTGTACCAGTAATGAATCCAACGCAGGCTAGTGAGGATAGAGAAGAGCGCGACGTTACTATCGATTGCTCTAAACGCTTTGGTCTCGATCCCCGTTTCGATAATTTTACGAAAGCGACTTTCGTAGCTTCTGCGCAAGCTTAGAAACTCCTTTAAGCTTGCTTCGCCTAGATGTCGCCATTCATCGTTAAAAACAGTAACGGAAGTTAAATCTTCGGTGGCAATTTTGATGTGCAATCCAATTAAGGCTTCAATTTTTTCGACGGGGGATTGCTTTTCTTGATCAATTGCTTCGATGCCTTCGATGAATTTTTCGGCATTATCGAGGCAAATTTTTTGTAGGATTTCTTCTTTAGACTTGATGTGACTGTAAAGACTAGAAGGCTCTAGTCCGACTTTGGTGGCCAATTCGCGCATAGAGGTAGCCAAGTACCCTTTGTCTCGAAACAATTTGGCAGCTTCTTCAAAGATGAATTGTTTTTTGGTGGAGAGTACTTCTCGCGACATGGTGTTTAAATTTGAGGGTAATTCGGCGCGATGATCCGCCAATGCGAGTGGCGAAAGAATCAGTCTTTTAATTGATCAAACGGCTGAATACCTATGCAATAAATAGTGCTATTATTTTTGATCAAAATCAATAAAGACCTTTTCTGTCCGTGGATGTGCTTGGCAAGTGAGAATAAAGCCTGCGGCCACTTCTTCCGCTTCCAGCGCGTAATTTACATCCATTTCCACCTCTCCTTCAACTACTTTTGCTCGGCAGGTGCAACAGACGCCACCTTTACAAGCGAAAGGTAGATCTGCTCCTTTTTTCAAAGCCGCATCGAGAATGCTTTCTCCATCGTAGGCTAGGTCTAGTTCCGTGATATCACCATCTACCTGAATGGAAACTTTACAAACTTTGTCAGCATTCTGCTTGACATCCTTTTTTACCGTTTTTACCTTCGCCGCTGGCTTATCCGGCGAGCTAAATAATTCGATGTGAATTTTTGGCTTGGCGACGCCCATTTCTTCTAATGCGGCGCGAATGGCCAACATCATTGGCTCTGGACCGCAGATAAAATATTCATCGATACGAATCGGCTCGAATAGTAATTCTCCGAAAAGACGACATTTTTCCGTCGTAATATATCCGTTGAATAAATCCGTTTCTAAGCTTTCCTGACTAAAAATATGGTGCACCGTTACCCGACCGATGTAGGTATTCTTGAGCGCTTCAATTTCTTCCCGAAAGATAATACTATCGAAGCCTTTATTGGCATAAAATAAAGTAAACTGACTCGTTTTTTCTACTTGCAGCACCGTTTTCATGATTGAAATAATCGGTGTAATGCCACTTCCTCCGGCGAAACCAACGTAATTTTTGCTTTGTGTGGCTTTGACTTCGCTGTAGAACTTCCCCATTGGAGTCATCACATCCAAAGTATCTCCTACGGCTAAGGTTTCGTTGGCAAAAGTTGAAAATCTTCCCCCTTCTACCTTTTTAATGGCTACGCGCAATTCTTGATCGAGCGGGCTGACACAAACGGAATAATTACGCCGAATCTCTTCTCCGTTAATCATGGCTTTCATGGTCAAGTATTGTCCTTGAATAAATTGGTAATCCATTTTTAGCGCTGCGGGAATATCGAAAGCGATACTGACGGCATCAGCAGTTTCTTGACGAATATCGGAAATCTTTAGGGCGTGGAATTTAGGCATAGCGATAAACTTAAGGTATACGAATGAGTGTTCGTTCGTAAAGATACGTGCATCTGAGGGAATATCCAAGTTTTGAGAGTGGTTCAACTAAAGAATGATGGTTTTACATCGGAGCAAAGGGTTGCCAGGAAAAGCAATTGATGAGCTCAATCATTGCTATTTTGTAGGATAAAAGAAAAAGTGAAGGCATTCTTGTAGAAAGATCGTAATGCGAGGCAGCTATGCATTTGTGTAAAACTTGAGTAGAGGGCACTAAAAAAGTGTATCCTGAAGATTCAGAATACACTTTTTATAATACTACTTTTAAAATGTAAATTTAGTCCCTAGAGACCATTTACGTATCGCGTTAATTTACTTTTCAGGTTTGATACTTTATTATCGTGAAAGCTATTTCGCTTACCCAATCGGTCGATCATGCTGATCACTTTAGGTAGCAATTTTACAGCTTCAGATTTATCCTCCATCTCTCTTAGCTTTCTGATTGCAGTACGAGTAGACTTTTTATAGTAACGATTCATCAAACGCTTTTTAGCATCTTGACGAATTCTTTTCTTTGCTGACTGGTGGTGTGCCATATTAAATAACTTAAAACTTTTTTGTAATCAAATAGAGCGCAAATTTAAGTCTTTTTACTTAGAATAGAAACTAATTCTTAAAAAAAATCTTATTTGCGACAATAATTATTTGGCATTCTCATCTTTACCGCCTAAAAGCGCCACAATAACGCTTAATATTCTAGTAAAAAAAGTACCAAAAGTATCTCCTACGAATCGGAAACCGTTGACTTCTCCTTGAATGTTGTCCAACATCTCTTGTTCGGGAAACTCAAATTCGTCCAGTTCTTCTTCTTCAAGTTCTTTAAAATTGTTATTTTCTTCTACCATTGTATCTAACATCTTTATTTAGTGTGATGCTTTTCTGTAGAATAAAGAGAGATCAATATTCACATTTTCAATGCGCGTTGACTCTATTTTCATTGCTTTAAATCCGGTGCATCAGCGTTAATTGCAAAATAGCTATACTGAAGTTGTTTAAAAACTCCAAAAATGTTTACGAATTGATCTTTTTGTCCAAGTTTTATGCTTTTTATTTCATTTCTTTTGAAATTTTGCATAAAACCAGATCTATTATTTGTGCTTCGTGTAAAATTAGATTTATTTAGTTTTCTATTCAGCAACTAAACAAAACAATCCTCTAGCAATCTTGTTAAGATGATGAATAACCAAAGCCATTATCATCATTTCGGTAAGTTGCATGATAACTAAAAGTCAAACTTAGTTCCAAATTATGAGATGAACGGAGTAGATCTTTAGATTAAATTGCAAAATGCTTAGTTAAGAATTGCTTTTTAGACGTGTGTCGATACGAATAGACACATTATTTTGAGCATATTTTATAAATTTCTCCGATATTTGTTCACGGATTAACGAAAAGAGCTATTTTAGAACGCTAATGGAGATAACTCTAATGATTTTTTTTTATCCTTGTTCTTCTTTTTATTACCAAACGTGGATAGTAAATACCTAGACATCAGGAGAAGTTATTTAAAACGATCTTAAAAAGCTTCGAAAATAAAAAATACATTTTTCCATTTTCATGATTTTTAAGTCGTTCTTCCTTGATTAATTCCCGCTAACTACAGAAGAGAATCAAATTTTAAAACACATTCAGCACTAAGATGAGTAAATTTTCATACGTTTTCAATGCGCATCCTTCCTACATTGAATCTATATACAAGCAATACCAACAAGATCCTGATTCCGTAGAAGACGGATGGAGAACATTTTTCCAAGGTTTTGAATTTGCCCAGCAAAATGGAAATGGTCACGCAACGCAAAATGGTACCGCAAGCGATGCCACTAGCTCGATGTCCAATACAAAAGAGTTTGGCGCAATGTCAATTATTCACGGCTTTCGCAATCGAGGGCATTTATTATCTACGACGAATCCGATTCGGCAACGTAGAGATCGTGCGCCTCACTTGGAACTTTCCGATTACAACTTAAGCGAAGCAGATTTATCTCAAGTTTTTCAAGCTGGATCAGAGATTGGTTTGCAAGGTGCGACGTTAAGTCAAATTATTGAACGCTTACGGATGATTTATTGCGGTAATATTGGTTTTGAATATACGCATATCGAAAACCGAGAGAAGCGTTTGTGGTTGCGTGATAAAATAGAAAATCGACCTAAGAATTCCTACGGGCTTTCGATTGAGAAAAAGCGTAGAATTTTGGAAAAACTGAACGGTGCCGTTGGTTTTGAAAAGTTCTTACACACCAAGTATGTTGGTCAAAAAAGATTTTCCTTGGAAGGTGGTGAAACGGCGATTGCGGCACTTGATGCTATTATTAGCAAGGGAGCAGAAGATAAAGTGGAAGAAGTGGTAATTGGAATGGCGCACCGTGGTCGTTTGAACGTGTTGGCGAATATCATGGGGAAAACTTATGAGCACTTATTTAACGAATTCGAAGGCACGGCAGTCCCTGATTTAAGTTTTGGGGATGGTGACGTTAAATATCACTTAGGATATTCTTCTCAGGTCAAAACGAGTAATGGTAAAACTGTTCATCTAAAACTAGTTCCAAATCCTTCGCACCTCGAATCCGTCAATCCAGTCGTAGAAGGATTTGCGAGAGCGAAAGCGGATTTATTGTACAATAGTGATTACGATAAAATTTTACCGATTCTAATTCACGGTGATGCGGCGATTGCGGGACAAGGCGTGGTTTACGAAACGGTGCAGATGAGTCAGTTAGAAGGTTACTATACTGGTGGTACGATTCATTTTGTGATTAACAATCAAATTGGCTTTACTACTGATTTTGATGATGCGCGATCTTCTACTTACTGCACAGGCGTAGCAAGTTTGGTACAAGCCCCCGTTTTTCACGTTAATGGAGATGATCCCGAAGCAGTTGTTTTTGCAGTTGAATTAGCCACCGAATATCGGCAGCGTTTCAACAATGACGTTTTCATTGATATGGTTTGCTACCGGAAACACGGGCACAACGAAGGAGATGATCCTAAGTTTACACAGCCTGGAATGTACTCGGTGATCAACAAACATCCCGACGCAAGAGAGATTTACTCTAAACATTTGGTAGATACGGGAATGGTGGAAAAAGAATTGGCGGAAAGCCTCGAAGAAGACTTCTGGGCTAACTTACAAGCTAGACTTGACTTAGTCAAAGAAAAACCTTTGCCTTATGTTTACCAAGAGCCAGAATTAGCTTGGAAAAAACTCAAAAAATCTACCAACCCCAAAGATTTTGACATCTCTCCTCCGACGGGAATTCCTAAGGCGAGAGTTAATCAAATCATCAATCACTTGATGACGCTTCCGAAGGACTTTTCTTCGTTGAGTAAAATTCAACGTTTGCTCAAAGGAAAACAAAAGTTGTTGGATGCGGGTAAGCTAGATTGGGCGATGGCAGAATTATTGGCTTACGGCTCTATTTTACTCGACCAGAAGCACGTAAGAATGAGTGGACAGGACGTTAAGCGAGGAACTTTTTCTCACCGCCATGCGGTCTTTAGCGACGTTAAAACCTTTAAAGAATACAATCGTTTAAATCATATTACCGCCGATCAGGGTAAATTTAATATCTACAATTCCTTACTATCAGAGTTTGCCGTAATGGGATTTGAATACGGTTACTCTTTGGCAACGCCCGATACCTTAGTGATTTGGGAAGCACAGTTTGGAGATTTTTATAACGGTGCGCAAACGATCATTGATCAATACATCTCCGCCGCAGAAAGTAAGTGGCAGCGAATGAGTGGTTTGGTACTTTTATTACCACATGGTTTTGCGGGACAAGGACCGGAGCACTCCAGTGCGCGATTGGAACGCTTTTTACAATCTTGTGCGGAATATAATATGACGGTGGCGAATATCACGACCCCCGCAAACTTTTTCCACGTGCTCCGTCGCCAATTGGCGCGCCCTTTCCGTAAGCCTTTAGTAATTATGTCGCCCAAATCATTGTTGAGACATCCAATGTGTGTATCGGACTTAAATGCTTTTGAAGACATTAATGACAATAGTTTTTATGAGTACTACGATGATCCAGCCGTTGGGGAAAAAGAAGCGAAGAAGATCAAGCGAGCCTTATTCTGTACCGGAAAAGTCTACTACGATTTATTAAAAGAAAAAGATGACAATGATCGTAAAGACGTAGCGATTATTAGAATTGAGCAATTATATCCATTGCCTAAAACACATTTGGATAATTTGATGAAAAAATACGAAGGTGCAGATAAGTTCTGGGTACAAGAAGAACCAGAAAATATGGGCGCTTGGCAACATATGCTTTCGATGTATCGGCGAGATGACTTGGAGTTGATTGCCCGGAAAGCGAGTGCTTCTCCTGCAACGGGTTACAAAAAAGTACACGATAAGCAACAAGCCGATATTATTGATCGTGCTTTTGGAAATAAAAAATAGCCGATTGAAGCCGTTTTAATTTTAAAATGCTTCCTGCGGTGCTAATTGGCCTCAACATTGATTTGTTGAGGCTAATTTTTTTTTGTAGAAAGGTGATGGTTTGGCTGCGTAATAAAGAAGGTAAGTAGGTTATCGGAGTAAAGCTGAGCTTTGGTGTCGCGCCCTACGGGGCTTTAATCGTTTTGATCCGTTGTTTTACGAAGGTTTCGTCCCGCTGGGACTTTGAGCGAATGGTGGTTTTATCGGGTGAGTAATAAAGATGCTAAATGTGAATGTGAATTATCGGATTGAAGATAGCTTTCGTCCAGCGCCCTACTAGACTCTAATTATTTTGGTTCGTTGTTTTACGAAAGCTTCGCCTCGCTAGGACTTTGAGCAAATGGTGGTTTTATCGGGTAAGTAATAAAGGTGCTAAATGTGAATGTGAATTACCGGATTGAGCAACAAATAATGCAAAATAGGATCGCTGCTATGCTAACGTCAAGCCTTCAAAATAAAGCTTTACTTAGTACCTTATGAGCTATACAAAAAATCATGACTCAAAATTTCAATTCACTTAGCTTACATTGTATTAATTATTTGTCTTTGCAGCAAGCAGTGCTTCGCAGGCTTCGTCCAACATTTCGTAAACGGCTTCAAAACCGTTATCGCCGTAATAAGGATCGGGAACGTTTTGGTTGTAACCGGGTTGAGCGAAATTCATGATCATTTTTACCTTTTCCTTTTGAGCGGATGAAGTTGCTAGTTTCAAAATATTTTGATAATTAGAACTATCCATGGCTAGAATTAAGTCGAACCTATCTAGGTCTTTTGCTTGGAATTGTCTTGCTCTTTGGTGGGTGATATCAATATTGTGATTGTGCGCAACAGCGATAGACCGCGAGTCGGGTAATTCTCCGACGTGCCAAGCTCCAGTACCCGCAGAGTCTACCTCCCAGTCTAAACCACGATCTGCCAATTTTTGTGTAAGCACTCCTTCTGCTAAGGGAGAACGACAAATATTTCCTAAACAAACCATTAATACTTTCATAGCGCTGAATATTGATATTGAAGTTATTTGAGTTATTTGAAATGATGATTATAAAAAAAATACCAATAGCGAGCAAAAATACGCTTATCGGTCAACGACAAAACTAAAATATACTGTATTAAAGCAGCTATAAAATTAAAATAACTTTCAAACAATTTATAACTTTACCTAATCAGTTCTTACTGAAGCTTCCTGCTTATTTTTGGCAGGCGCGCACTTGTACTATTTTGTTCACTAGAATTACAAGCTTGTAATTCTGCAAATTACTAACTGCAATGTCAGACCTAAACAACTTAAAACGTAAAGTACAGCATTATAAAGAAATCCTATCTAATACCGTTCAGTATCGAAAAGTATGGGAAAGTAGCCTCCGCGACGAGATTGTTGCACAACTAGAGAAGATGTGTAAAGAAATCAACCTTCCCGTTACCGTTGAACTGAAAGAAGACATTGAAAATTTAGAAACGATTATTCTTTCCTTGGGATCCGTCAAAAGTGGTTTATTTCAAAAAGTAAATGACAACATCCAGCGCGATTTGATCAAGAGCAGTGGAGCACTCATTTATCAGCAATTGTTTAATGG
>CALFBG010000332.1 GCA_937951685.1 uncultured Saprospiraceae bacterium
TTAGAGAAGATATGCAAACTTCCTCCTGACGCTAATGCTCCATAAAGCACCGTATTTCCTAAGTCGGCAGACATCGTAGACATCAAGCCAAAATGACGACTTCCTTGGATGTCAACGGCATCGAAAAGACCTGTAACATAATCTACTAAGTTTCGCTGGGTAACGAGCACGCCTTTCGGTAAGCCCGTTGATCCAGAAGTATAAATTACGTAAGCAGTGTGATCTGGTTGTAACGCGACGGAAGACAATTCTTCTGGCTCGACCGCTTCCAAACCCTCTAATTGAATATCAATAGAGAAAATGGCTAAATCCAATTCTATCACATCAAATAAACTCTCTGACTGAATGATTATCGCTTTGACCTTCGTGTCTTTAATAATGAAAGTTTTACGATCCATTGGGTACGCCATGTCAATCGGTACGTATGCTGCTCCCGCCTTCATAATCCCCAACATAGAAACAATCGTCAAGGCAGAAGTTTCCATCATAATACCAACTAGATCATCTGGCTGAATCTGATATTGGTCAATCAAGTGTTTTGCCAAGCGATTCGCCTGATCGTTTAGTGCTTCGTAAGAAATTGATTTCCCTTCAAAAATTAATGCTGCATTTTCAGGATGCAAAGCAGCTTGTTCTTCAAAAAGGTCAACAATCGTTTTCGTCGCGGGGTAAGGAATATGATGTTGCGTAAATTCTTCTAGTAAAGTTGCCCGCTCCGCTGTTTTCATCATTTCAATATCCGCAACCTTAGTGGTAGCATCCACTACAATTCCTTCTACAATACCACGGAAGTGCGTCATCATTCTTTCCATTGTCTCCGGTAAGAATAAATCAGTACAATACTCTAGATTAAAATCTAATCGACCTTTCTGCTGGGTAATAAAGAAAGAAATATCAAACTTGGAAGCATCGTAAGTAGCGGCTTCTTCTGTTAATTTGAGTCCCGGAATATCTTGCGTTCTTGTTTCTTCTTGATTTTGTAAAACCAAGAGTACTTGAAACAATGGACTCCGACTCCGATCACGTCCTTTAACAACTCGATCTACGATTCGCTCAAACGGAACATCTTGATTAGACAATGCTTCCGCAACAGTCATCTTTAGCTGAGCTAAGAAACTATTGAAACTTGGATTTCCACTCAAGTCAGAACGCATCGTTAAAGTATTCACAAAAAAACCAATGAGCGGTTCCATTTTCTTTTGTGTCCGATTGGCTACAGAACTACCAACAGCAATATCTTCTTGCCCAGAATAGCGATATAGTAAAACTTTCAAGACCGCCAGCATCAGCATATACATCGTCACCCCTTCTTTCGCTGCCAGTGCTTCTAGTGCCGTTGCGAGTTCGGAGTCAATCGTATAATTCATACTTGCTCCACGGTGACTTTGCAGTGCTGGTCGAGGAAAATCTAAGGGAAGTTCTAGCGGCTCTACATCCGCTAGTTGTTGTTCCCAATACTGCATCTGCCCACTGAGCGTTGCTTCGTTTAAATATGTTTTCTGCCAAATGGCATAATCTGCGTATTGAATTGCTAAGTCGGCTAATTGCGGGCTTCTATTTTCTTTTAGCGCTTGATAGCATTCCGTTAATTCCTCTACAAAAATTGGAATGGACCACCCATCAGCAGCAATATGATTTAATACCGTAACCAATTGGTATGAGGTAGCGGACAACTGATATAAAGTAGCTCGAAGCGCATGATCTTCCGATAAGTTAAACGGTTTCATGATCTCGGCTTCCGCTAATGCCTTGAGTGCAGTCGCTTTGAATTCGCCGCTTTTAACTACCACTAATTCCCAGAGGTTCTTTTCTAGAATGAATTGAGATCCAACCCCATTTTCTTCTCGGTAAATTGTCCGCAAGACCTCATGTCGATTTACAATTTCAATAAAGGAATATTCTAGGCAGTCTAAATCTAATGCACCTTCAAAGTTCAGGATAACTGGCATGTGGTAATTCGTTCCACCACCCATCTTATCAATAAACCAAAGTCGTTCTTGTGAGAAGGATAATGGAATTCTTTCAGTACGAACTGCTACTTGAATCTCTGGTAAGGCTACCGTATGAGTTTGTTCCATGATCCACGTTGCTATAGCCGCGATCGTTGGTCGTACAAATAAGTCTTTGATTGAAACTTCTACTGCTAAGGTTTCTCTGATCGCAGAAGATAATCTTGTAGCGAGTAGCGAGTGACCACCTAATTCAAAGAAATCATCGTAAACACCTACTTTTTCGATGGATAGCAGATTTCCCCAAATCGTTGCTAAGGTTTCCTCTGTCGCATTCCTTGGTGCTACGTAAGCTTTCGCCGACAAGGTGCTAAGATCAGGTTGTGGTAAACGCTTCTTATCTACTTTTCCATTGGTCGTTAATGGGAATTCGGATAGTTCAAGCAAAATCGAAGGAATCATGTAACTGGGCAGTTGTGTTCCTAAGCGTGCCACAATTTCTTCTTTGTTGAAGCTTTCCGTAGGAATAACATAAGCCACTAATTGTTTTGATCCCGTTGCATCTTCTTTTGCTAAAAGAAGACAATCTTTGACCTCTTCTAATGCTTGTAACTTAGATTCGATTTCTCCCAATTCAATTCGATATCCTCTTAATTTAATTTGTGTATCTTTTCTTCCTGCAAATTCGAGTGTTCCATTTGCTAACCATCTTACCATATCGCCTGTACGATACAGTCGACTGAAAGCTTCGGTATCGTAAGGGTTATCGACAAACTTCTGTTGTGTTAATTCCGTATCATTTAGGTAACCAATGGCCAAACCCGGACCCGATAAGCATAACTCACCGTAGCAGCCTACAGGCACTAAATTAAGGTCATTGTAATTCAGGACATAAGCTTTCGTATTCCCAATCGGTTTTCCAATAATGTTTTTAGTAAGTGCAAATTCCGCTAAGCCGTTTACTCGATTTATAGTCGCAAAAGTTGTAGACTCCGTAGGACCGTAACCATTAATAAAAGTCAGGCTAGGGTAAGCACTTAACAATTTTTCTACCTTATCGGTAAGAATAGAATCGCCGCCAGATAGTAAGACATTTAAACCAGCAAACAAGTCCAAATGTGTGTCGATGGCAAGGTGAAAGAGTCCCGCCGTAAGCCATAAGGTGTTTACGCCTGTCGTTCTGATTTCTTCGCCTAACTTTTCAATTGATTTTTGTGCTGGACTACTGATAACTAATTTTCCACCTTTAAGTAAAGCGCCCCAAATTTCTATAGTAGAAGCATCAAAAGCCAATGGTGCATATTGATACCCAACAGTTTCTTCGTTTAAAAATTCAAAACTTGGATTAAAAATTAAACGCGCAACGGATTGATGTTTGATCAATACACATTTAGGTGTTCCCGTAGAACCCGATGTGAATAGGGCGTACAATAAAGCAGCTGAAGTAAGCGTCACTGCCAAGGCAGAGCTTGCTTCTTTTTCAATGATTGCTTGCTCTTCGCTCATCTTTACCAATGCAATTTCTCGATTGATGGCTTCTGTTTTTAGTTCTGCCAACAACTCCATTGAAAGACCATTCGTCAAAATTAACTGTGCATCCGTACTTTCTAAAATATATGCGATTCTATTCATTGGTGTATCCGTTCCAATAGGAACGTAAGCGGCACCTGATTTCATTATTCCCAGTAAGCCAACCACCATCTCTAGCGAACGATCCATACAAATCGCTACCATTGCCCCTGTATTGACGCCTTTTTGTTGTAGATAACGTGCCAATTGATTCGCCCGTTCATCAAGCATTTGGTACGTGTAAGTTTCTCCAACAAATTCCAAGGCTATTTTAGTCGGTGTTTGTTGTGCTTGTATTTCAAATAATTCAACAATACTTTGAGTTTCAGGGTAAGGAACAAGCGTATCATTAAATGTTGATAATAGCTTGTTTTCTTCCGCAGCACTCAATAAGGGTAAATCGTGTAACCGAGCTTGAGGTTGCGCAACAATAGAATGTAACAGTCGCTCAAAATGCGTCATCATTCGCTCAATTGTGCTGGGCAAGAACAAATCTGTACAGTATTCTATATAAACTTCCACGCCCTTAGCGAGTCCTGCCAAGTTAAAACTCAAATCAAATTTTGAAGTGATAGTTGTAGCGTTACCCAGCAGCTCGTACTTCTTATCTGTACGTTGCTTAAAGTGCGCGTCCAATAATCCGTCGACACCTGTTCCACTTTCCTTTTCCGTATAAGTAAATAGGACTTGAAAAAGCGGACTACGACTCCTATCCCGCTGATCAACAACTTGGTCTACGACTTTTTCGAAAGGTACATCTTGGTGATCGTATGCTTCCAAAGTCGTTTGCTTCAGTTGGGTCAAAACTTCTTTAAAACTTGGGTTGCCACCAAAATCAGATCGAAGCGTAATCATATTGACAAAGAAACCAATCATCGATTCTACCTCTACTTGAGTTCGATTGGCAATAGGAATACCGACGGCAATATCATCTTGTTGTGTATATTTATAAAGTAAAGTTTTAAAACTTGTAAGTAACAACATAAACATCGTTACGCCTTCCGCTTGAGCTAAGTCTTCTAACTGTTGCATCAAGTCCGTGTCGAGTTTAAAGCGTAACTCGTGTCCATTAGTACTTTGAATCGCTGGTCGATTAAAATCAGTTGGTAAGTTTAGCGTTTCTACGCCCGATAATTTATTTTCCCAATACGCTAATTTTTGATCTAGTAATTCACCCGACAAATACTTTCTTTGCCAAATTGCGTAATCCGCATATTGCAAAGTCAGCGGTGCTAAAGCAGCTGTTTCCGCGCTTCCTCTAGCTTGGTACAACCCAAATAATTCTTCAAATAAGATCGGCTCTGACCAACCATCCGATGCGATGTGGTGAACCACTATGACCAGTAAATACCGATCCGTAGTTACTTTGTATAAAGTTGCTCGTAGAGGATGATCTTGGGTAAGGTCGAATGGTTTTGTAATCGTTTTTTCAATCTGCGCTGCTAGTTCTGCTTCCGTATTCCCCAGTACTTCTTCGTAGGCTAACCGCCATTGATCTTTCTCGAGTATGATTTGACTAACTTCCCCATCTACCGTTTGAAAAACGGTACGCAAGACTTCTTGCCGATTAATAATTTCGTTTAAGGCATATGCTAATCGTTCCCGATCTAGATCCGCACCAAACTCCTGTAACATCGGCATGTGGTACGCTAAGCTACCTTCGAGTTGGTCAATAAACCACAACCGTTCTTGGGCGTAGGATAATGGAATTTGAGCGGGTCGTTCTTGTGCACTGATGGCAGGCAAAACTAAAGACTCCGATACTTTTTGCAAAAATATTGCAAGATCTGTAATTGTCGGTTTTAAGAAGATCTGCCGGATGGGAACTTCTTTTTGGAAAACTTTACGGATTTTAGTTACGACTCGAATAGCCAGTAAAGAATGACCTCCTAGGTTGAAGAAATTATCTTCTACACCAATCTGTTCTCGATCTAGTACTTCTTTCCAGATTGCTACTAGTTTTTCTTCAGTTTCATTTCGAGGGGCAACAACTTTCCGAAGGCTTTGATGCGATACACTATCTGTTGCTAAAAATATTTTATGTAGAGCTTTATTATCAATTTTATCACTAAGATTAACGGGCAATTTTTCCAAGAATAAATAATGCTGAACGTGCATATGACTTGGCAAAGTTCGTTGCACTTCTAACTGCAATTCATGCTCTAAAATTTGGAGTGCGGCTGCACTTTCCGTTGGGCTAGGCAACTTCGTTGGATCAGCTACGATAAAAGCGACCAATAAAGGTGCTTTAGATTTGACTGAATGGATTACTGAAATATGCGCTTCCTTCACGGCAGGATTTTTTCGTAAGAAAAATTCAATTTCTCCAAGTTCCACTCGATTACCTCGAATTTTTACTTGTCGATCTACTCTTCCTAAGAACTCTAAATTCCCATCTGGCAACCATCGTCCTAAGTCTCCCGTTTTATATAAGGTATTACCAAGCGTTCCAGTGTATTGATTCTTGATAAAGTTCGCGGCTGTTCGTTCGGGCATCCCTAAGTATCCACCTCCAACACCAATTCCAGAAACCCCTAATTCACCAGGCACCCCAATCGGGCATAACTTTCCTTGGCGATCCAAGACGAACATATTCATATTCGCTAAGGGCTTACCAATTGGAACGCGTTGGGTATCAGGACTCAACTTGGCGGTAACTTCGTGCTGGGTAACATCATCTGATGCTTCACAAGGGCCGTAAGCATTTAAGATCCGAACATTAGCAAATCGATCTTTCCATTCGTTGACCAAGGCTACCGACACTTCCTCTCCAGACATCATAATCCACTGTAAATCGGGTAAGGTTAAATCTGGGGCTTGTTCCTGCGCGTATTCTAATAATCCCCAAACGTAAGATGGCACAAATTCTACGATATCAATCCGCTCCTTATTCAATAGATCGTACAAGAAACGATAATTAAAAAGATCATATTTCTCAACAATTACAACTGCGCCACCTTTTAAGAGTGGACTCAAAATTTGCCAAACAGAAATATCCGAACCAATTCCTGCACTTTGTAAAAAACGGAAACCGTAGGCTAAATCTAGTGCCTTATATTCTGCCAAAATATGATTTAAGGCACCGTCGTGCCGGGTAATTGCACCTTTCGGTTCTCCCGTAGAGCCCGAGGTATAAAGCACGTAAGCCCAACTATCCATTTGATTTTGGTTGGCAACGTTCGTAGTCATGCTTGTTTCAACGACCAACTTATCTCGCATAATAAAATCTACCGGAGCCGCAAATCCCTGACGCGCTTCTGTATGGCATTCATCAAGGAATAGCACTCCTTTTTCTGGCCAAATTTCCAATGCTTGTAATAGTGGTGTCGTGCTGATCATCCACGGCAATTCACTCGTTGCCATCATTTTCCCAATACGCTCTGGTGGATTTTGGGTATCCAAGGCGACGTAAACGGCACCCGTTTTGAGAATGGCTAAAATACTAGCGACTAATCTAGGACTTCGATCTAAATAAACCCCGACCAAGTCTCCAGTTTCTACCCCCATTGCTTGGAGCGTATGACCAAGTTGATTGGCATACGCGTTGAGTTCAGCGTAAGACCATCTTTCTTCTCCGTAGACGACTGCCTCCGCTGTACCATTGGCCGCCGCAATCGTTTCAAATCTTACATTAATGGGCAGATTATTTCCTAGATCTACAGCCTCTTCATTAAACCAAACGCCTGCATCGTTCGCTTGTTCTCCGAGAAGGATCTTTTCCTCTACTTCAGATAATAGTGATAAATCTTTCGTTTTGAAATCAGGAATCATTTGATCTGTCAACTCAAAAATATCTGCGAGTACGGCTGCGAAATGGTTTTGAATCATCGTCCCCACCTCGTCTGGTAACAACTCGCTATTATAATTAAAATTAATGCTTAATGCTTCGGTGATATTGATGTTTAACGTCAGTAAATAATTTGTATTTTCTTCGATACTCATCTCTCCGAGTTCTAGCGCCCATTCAGTATTGAATACCGCTCCCATTGGATAACTTTCTAAGACTAAAATACTATCGAACAAGTCTCCTTGTAGACCATTCCATTTTTGGACATCAGATAAGCTGGTATGCTGATATTCCATGGCAGAGACTAAATGCTGCTGTACCTCCGATAAAAACGACAACAAAGTTTGATCTTTTTTGAAGGTCGCTCTAAGTGGCAACGTATTGATAAACAGCCCAACTTTTTCATCCGCTTCCGCTAATTCTGTTGGTCTTCCAGATACCGTTAACCCAAATACAACATCTTCTGATTCGGTGTACTGAGATAACAAATAAGACCAGATTCCCGTGAATAAGGTATTTAAGGTTAAGCCTTGTGCTTGTACGAATTTCTTAAGTCGCTCCAAATCCGTAGTCGAATAATTTAAGAACAAGTTTTTAAATTCACCCAATCCTTTGTTTCGATCCAGGGTTGTTCCTACAAACGGTAACAAAGTTTGACTATCAAAACCAGCTAGGTATTTTTTCCAAAATGTTTCTTCTTCGTAGCGATCTTTGGACTGAACATATTTAATGTAAGTTGCGTAGGCATCTTCTTTTCCTAAATCTATTGCTTGTCCTTTGAGTTCCGCTTCGTAAGTCATAAATAATTCTCCGAAGACGATAGGCATTGACCAACCATCTAAAATAATGTGGTGGAATGTCCAGACCATTTGGTAAGCTTCTTCCGTCGTTTTAAGCAAGTTAATTCTTAAAAACGGTGCTACTTTGAAGTCAAAACCTTTCGCTCGATCTGCTTTCACAAAAGCATCAATCGCCTCGGTTTGTTCCGCTATTGCCAACTCACTATAGTCCAAAACTTCGATCGGAATTTGTACGTTTTTCATCACGCATTGTACCGGTACGCTAAGTTCGTCATAGAAAATAGCCGTTCTAAGTACACTATGCTTAGCGAGCACTTTTTCCCATGCAGCACGCAATAATTCAAGATCAATTCCTTTCGGTAAATCAATGATATACTGCTCTGTATAAGCATTAGATAACTCATCGAATAGATGATGAAATACCATTCCTTCCTGAATCGGACTCAGTCGGTAAATATCCGTAAACTGATCCTTCATCAATTGACCATCTGTCATAGGTGTCGCTAAGAATGTTTCAAATTCCGCTTGACTAACAAGAGGTGATAAACCATAATCCGATACGGTATTTTCAGTTTGTAATTGTGCTTTACAATGTTCAATAAGCGTGATCAAGTTCTCAAAATAATTCTTAGCCAACTGTTCAATGGTGGTGGCTTCGTAGTCAGTTGTACAATAGCTCCAAGTCAGACTCAATTGTCCTTTTGCCACCATACCATTTAATTCTAAACCAGCCAGCATACGACTCATTGGCGAAGTCATTGCACCACTAGACTCGGATGCTTCCTTCAAGCTTCCCGTCTCCGACATGACATTATCCACTTGTCCTAAGTAGTTGAAAATTAAATTCCACACATTTTTGGACAGCCGAGACCTCGTTGTAGCATCAGGGTGTGAGTAACGCAACAAACCGTAAACCATTCCTTGATCTGGAACGCTACGCAATTGTTCTTTGACCGATTTGATAAAGCCTCCTGTAGAAAGTGTTGTATCGGCGGATAATAAAATTGGATAAAGATTAGTAAACCAACCTACCGTGCTGGTAGTATCTAAAGTGCTTGACAAATCTGCGCGTCCGTGCCCTTCTCTTCCGACAATGATACTTTCTTGCTGCGACCAGTTGGTAATCGTTTGTACTAAAGCACTTAGCAAGAGATCTTCAATCTCGGTATGATACGCTTGACTTGCTTCTTTTAACAGTTGAGTCGTCAATTTTTCATCTAGACTTAGCGTAAATTCTTCGCGATCTTTGATGAATCTATCCTCAGTTGTTTCCGTTGATTTATCCCTAGGCAATGCTTGATAAGCTTCCGTTACGCTAAGCCAATAGTTAGTTTGTGCGAGACTTGTCTCTCGGGTAATATAAGTTTTTAAGAAGGCAGACCAATCCCTAAAGGAACTACTCTTCAAGCCTAAATCAATGGGCTGCTCTTTTGCTAAAGCTTCCATTGCTAACTCAAAGTGTTCTACGATAATTCTCCAAGATACGCCGTCTACCACTAAGTGGTGTGCTACAAAAAACAAGCGATCTGCGGCAATACTATCGGGTGTTTTGATCAATATCAATTTCATCATTTCGCCCGTCTCCAGTTGGAAACTAGCTTGGTAACGATTACAAATCTCTGTAATCTGCTCCGCTACGTTGGTCGCAGTTTCCTCAATAGTTTCTACGACTAAATTAGGAATCGTATCTTGATAACTTTGCTTCCAACCTTCGTCCGTTTGTGTATAACTTAAGCGTAAAGCGTCATGTTGTTGAACAATCGCGTGCAGGGCTTTTTCTAAATGAGTAGCCTCCGTTTCTTTGGTAATTTCTAAGAGAATTGCCTGATTATAATGAGCAGTACCGTCATATTTGTTTTCAAAAAAATGCTGTTGAATCGGCAACATTTCAACGGCTCCGCTTAAAACACCCTGCTCTGCGACAATTTGCTGACTGGGTGAATTTGCTAATTCCGATAAGCCGAAAATAGTTTGCTTTTCAAAAACATTTCGCGTAGTCAATTGATATCCTAATCGTTTCGCTTTACTCACCAATTGAATAATGATAATTGAATCTCCACCAAGCTCGAAGAAGTTATCATGTATGCCCACTTGCGGAACATTGAGTAGCTCTTTCCAGATTTTAGCGAGATCATATTCCGTTTTCGTTCTTGGCGCTACGTATTCATTTGTACTGAGGTCCGTCAATGCGGGATCGGGTAATGCTCGGTAATTAATTTTACCATTCGCCGTTAACGGGATCCTATCAATTTCCATCCAAACCGAAGGAATCATATAATCTGGTACGCGCTCGCCCAAAGCCTTTTGAAGGGCTACTTTGTCGTATTCTTCTCCGGGAACAACATAGGCGATGAGTCGCTTATTTCCACGTTCATCTGCTTTCGCGCGAACCACATTAGCTTTGATTAGCGAAGATTCAGCTAAGGCTAATTCAATTTCATTCAACTCAATTCGATATCCTCGAATTTTAACTTGATTATCAATTCTGCCTTTAAAGACGATATTCCCATCTTTTTGCAGCTGTACCAAATCTCCCGTACGGTAAAGTCTAGCTCCGACGACTTCGCTAAAAGGATTGGGAATAAATTGAAGCTGCGTTTGTTCTGGTAAATTCAGGTAAGCTTTAGCAACACCATTACCACCAATCAATAATTCTCCAGGTACACCGATTGGACATAAGTTTTGTGTTTCATTGACGATGTAAACTTCTGAATTACCAAAAGGCTTACCAATTGGAACCTGCAAGTAATTCTGTTCAAAGTCTATCTGATGTAATAGCTTTCCAATGGTCGTTTCCGTAGGACCATAATGATTGATTACCGTGAGTTCCGGTGCTACAAATTTGATTTGATTGATCAAAGAGACTTTCAACTCCTCTCCACCAAAAATGATCATCTTCGCGGGCAACAACAATTGATCGTCAAGTGCCAATGCTTGCCAATGTGAGGCTACTATTTTAATACAATCTATTTTATTTTCTGCAAAGTACTCTTGTATGCCTAAGGCATCCGTCAACTGGTCTTTCGTAAATAGATGTAAATTAGCTCCACTGGCTAAAGCACCAAATAGAACGGTATTCCCTAAATCTGCAGTCATTGTTGACATCAAACCAAAACTTTCACAAGCTTCGATCTCCGTTCGATCAAATAGACCGAATAAATAGTCGGATAGATTTTGATGAGTCAGCATTACCCCTTTAGGCTTTCCAGTAGAACCAGAAGTATAGATAACGTAAGCTAGGTCTTCATTCTTTATATTCGTAACCGGTTTCTCCTTAGATTCGTCGGCAAAGATGGTCCAGCTTCGATCTAATAATACAAGTGCAGTTTGTTTCGTTGGTTTGAAAATTGGCTCTCCAGCCGTAGCGATAGTCAATAGTAATTTTGCTTGCGTATCTTCTAAAATATAAGCAATGCGTTCTTCTGGTAATTCGGGGTCAATCGGTACGTAAGCGGCTCCTGCTTTTAGTACGGCTAAGATCGCTAACACCATTTGATCTAATGCTCCTTTAAATCCAAGCGCCACAATTTCATTCTCTTTTATGCCTTGTTTTCTCAAGTTGTTCGCTAACTGATTCGCTCGCTCATTCAACACTTGATAGCTCATCGCTTCTCCACCAAAAACCAAAGCCGTTTGTTCTGGTACGCGCTGCACTTGTTGTTCAAAGAGGTCAACAAAGTTTGTTCCTGCTGGATGGTTCACGATACTACGGTTGAGTACTGTCCGTAACTGATTTTCAGTTTCAGTGGGTAGCATTTCTAACTTTCCGATTGCCGTTGTAGTATTTTCGACGATGCTAGTCAAGAGCTTTTCAAAGCTTAGCATCATTTTTTCAATTGTCTCTAGCAAGAATAAATCGCTACAATAAACCAATTCAAACTCAATTCCTTGATCCTTTTCATTCGCGTAAAGCGTAAGATCAAAGCGAGAAACGTCATAGTCAAACTCTTCGTTGAATAAACTTAAGGTAGCAGCTTCTGTTCCTGTATTTTCTGGTGTATTTTGTAAAACGAAAAGTGACTGGAATAAAGGGGTACGACTAATATCTCGATTCTTCGCAACCCGATCCACAATTTTCTCTAAAGGTACTGCTTGATTGGCATAAGCCTCCAAAGTAGTTTCCTTTACGGTTTTAAGTAAACGCTTTACACTAGGATTACCACTTAAGTCTGTGCGTAAAGCCAGAGTATTGATAAAGAAACCTACCATAGATTCAAGCACTGCTTGATCTCGATTAGCAATTGGAGTACCTACGCAAATATCATGCTGACCACTGTAACGATATAATAATATTTTGAATGCAGATAAGAGTAACATAAACAGTGTTACTTCTTCTTTCTTTGCTAAGTCATTTAATTTTATTTGTAATGCTTCTTTAATTTCAAATCGATAACGTGCCCCTCTGGTGCTCTGAATGGCTGGTCGAGGAAAATCGAGTGGCAATGCTAATACTTCCGTATCCGTCAATTTTACTTTCCAGTAGTCTAGCATTTTGTCAAGCAAGTTACCCGCGATATGTTTCCGTTGCCAAATCGCATAATCTGCGTACTGAACAGCGAGTGGTTTGAGTTGGGCTACACGACCCTCTACTTTTGCTTGATACAAATTGGCTAATTCCTCGATAATGATTGATTCTGACCAACCATCGTAAGCGATATGATGCAGCACAATTACTAGTAATTGATCCTCGTTTATACCATTGATCACTGTTGCTCTCAACATATGATCTTGCGCTAGATCAAAAGGCCTGCTGACCAATTGTTCAATCACACTTTGTAAGTCAGTTTCGTTGGTAATTGGCTTTCTGTTCTGTATAGATTGTTTTTCAATCTTCCATAAATCTTGGTCAAGTACCTCTTGATAGCCTTTTCCATCTTGATCTTTGTAAACCGTTCTTAGGACTTCATGCCGATTGACAATTTCATTAAATGCATAGGCTAAAGTGTCAAGGTTTACCGCTTCACCTAATCGCAAAACGATATGTCCGTGATAGTGAGTACTTCCTTCTAACTTGTCGATAAACCACAAGCGTTCTTGAGAGAAAGAAAGCGGTATTCTTTCTGGTCTTGCTTGTTTAACAATTGCCGGTAATACGCTTCCTTTTGTTTTTGAGTCAATCACCGTAGCGAGCGAACGAATCGTTTTATTTCCAAATAACTCTTTGATTTGCAACTCAACTTCTAAGTCTTTTTGAATAGCGGCTTTTACCCGCATGATCAATAAAGAATGTCCGCCGAGATTAAAGAAATCTTCATCCATTCCAATTTGATCCAGTTTTAAGATTTCCTTCCAAACTTCAAGTACTTTATTTTCAGTGCTCGTTGTTGCTACTGCGGTTACGCTTTCTTCTTCTGTGTCAAATTCTTCTAATTCATCATAATACTTTAATAATTCATTTTGATCAATTTTGTCACTAAGATTAAGAGGAAATTCGTCGACAAAACAGAATCGATCTGGTTGCATATAACTTGGCAAACCATTTTTACAGTATCTAAATAATTTAGCTTCAATTTTGGCCATTAGCGCCAATGTTCCTACTTTTTTATTGAGGATAACAAAGGCGATCAATTGTTCTGACGGATGTTTTGCAAGGTGAACTTTTTTAACTCTTTCCGCGGTACGCAAGAAATTTTCTACTTCTCCGAGCTCTACTCTATTTCCTCTAATTTTTACCTGCCGGTCAATTCTTCCTAGAAATTCTAATTCCCCATTGGCTAACCAACGTGCTAAGTCTCCCGTTCGATACATGGTATCTCCTAAGGTTCCAGCAAAAGGATTTTTCACAAAACTAGCCGCCGTTTTTTCAGGCATTCCAATGTATCCTGCACCAACGCCAACCCCCGTAACGCACAACTCTCCTGCAATACCAATTGAGCATAGTTTTCCGAATGGATCCACTACAAAAACATTCATATTTGGAATAGATCGTCCAATTGGTAATCGTGGAGCGCGATCACTAACTATTTCCGTCACTTCGAACTGCGTAATATCATCAGAAGCTTCGCAAGGACCATATCCATTTAAAATTCGTACTTCGGGAAATTCTTTTTTCCAAGCATTCACTAAAGCAATTGGTGCTTCTTCTCCACTAAGCATCAACCATTGAAGCTTCGACAGAGCAGTCGGTGCTAAATTTTGTTGACCATACGATAGCATTCCCCAAACATAAGAAGGAACAAATTCTACTAAATCAATATTTTCTTTTTCAATAAGATCATATACAAAACCATAATCCAGTAAATCATACTTATCAATAATTACGACGGCACCTCCTTTTAATAATGGACTCAACATTTGCCACATGGAGATATCTGATCCAATTCCGGCACTTTGCAAGAAACGGAAATCGTCTTTTAATTCCATTGCCGCATATTCAGCCAAGATATGATTCATCGCACCATCGTGTCGTGTAATTGCACCTTTGGGTTCTCCCGTTGAGCCAGATGTAAAGAGTACGTAGGCCCAACTATCTAGACGATTAACATTAACGACATTGTTTTGCTCACTTGCCGCTATGCTTACCACGTCCATGATAATTGGTAAGCCCTTTTGCGTCATGTTCAATTTAAATTCCTCTGTACAGTTGTCGATACACAATGCACCTTTTGTTGGTAATACTTTAAGTCTGGATAAAAATTTAGTAGTACTAATGATCCAAGCTAAGTTACTTTTGGTAATCATTTTCTCGATTCGATCCACTGGATTCAGGGTATCTAAAGCGACGTAGACGGCTCCCGTTTTGAGAATTGCTAAAAGGCTACAGATTAACATTGGGCTTCGGTCGAAATGAACGCCGACTAAGTCTCCACTTTGTACGCCCATTTGCTGTAGGCAATGCGCCATTTGATTTGCGGACTGATTCAGTTTTTCATAAGACCATCGCTCCGTTCCGTGTATCACTGCTTCTGCCACAGCGTTTGCTTGAGCCACTGCCTCAAATCTAACATTAATCGGAGAATCATTACCTAAGTCTTTAACCCCTTCATTAAACCAATATCCTTCCGGTGTAGCCGTAAGTCCTAAAATTAAATCTTGTTCTTCTTGTAATAAAATCGTTAAATCCGTGATTGGACGATTAGGGTTTTCAACGATTGAGGATAATAATTTTTCAAAATGCGCCCCCATTCGTTGAATTGTACTTTCCTTGAAGAGATCTGTGCAATACTCGAATACGGCGCTGTATCCGGCAACTGTTTTTACAATATCAAGGTTAAGATCAAATTGAGCAGTTTTGGGTAAAAGCTTTTCGCAGAGTGCTGCTGTTTTTAGCTTCGAAGCTTCGAAATCCGTCTCTTTCGTATTCAAAAATGAAAAGTCTACTAAGTCCTGACTCGTATCTCCAATGTAAGAAAACATGACTTGAAATAAAGGCGTAAACTGAGGATCCCGTTCTTTGACCAATTCATTAACGACTTGATTAAATGGCACCTCTTGATGATCATATGCCGCAAGCGTCGTCTTTCTAATTTGGTGTAATAAATCCGTAAAACTCAACTTTCCACTCACTTGACTCCGCAAGGTAATCGTGTTTACAAAGAATCCAATTAACCGTTCTATCTCTATATTCGCTCTATTCGCTATTGGCGTCCCGACTACAATGTCTTGCTGCGCCGTATATTTATGCAATAAGACTTTGAAGGCTGCTAAGAAAACCATGAAACTAGTAACACCTTTTTCTTTTCCAATTTGTTCAAGGGCATTGGTTGTGCTTGGAGACAACGCAATCTCCAATTCTGCTCCCGCAGTTGTTCTCGTTTTCGGGCGAGCATAGTCTAATGGTAAATCTAATATTTCTACATTTTTCAATTCTGATTTCCAGTAGTCTAATTTTTTAGCTAAAAATTCATTACTAATATGTCCCCGTTGCCAAATGGCATAATCAGCATATTGAATAGAAAGTTCTGGCAAGTTCGCTGGTCGATTTGCTGCGATTGCAGTATATAAGGTTTTTAGTTCTTCGAAGAAAATTGGATTAGACCAACCATCCGTAATAATGTGATGTAGGGTAAAAATGAGAATATATTCCTTTTCTGAAACACGTAGTAAGGTTCCTCGAAAGAGATGATCTTCGCTAAGGTCGAATGCGACTTCACTTTCTGCTACAATTCTTTCTTCTAGTTTTTGGGGATCTTGTAAGGCAGGGTTCTCTTCGTAGCACTCATACTGAAGCGACCAAGTATTCTTATCTAAAATATGTTGATAAGCAATTCCTCCAGACTCTATAAAAACGGTCCGTAGTACTTCATGACGATTCACTATGGCTTTGCAACTTGCTTCTAGCAACGTTCGATCTACGTAGTTGATACTTTGTACCATTTGCATATGGTACTGTTTACTACCTTCTAATTTATCGACCAACCACAAACGCTCTTGCGAAAAAGAAAGTGGAATATTCGTAGGTCTCTCACTAGTCGTGATATTTGATAGTTGACGATTCTTTGGTTGTTTATCAATCAACAAGGCTAATTCGCTAATCGTAGCTTGCGTAAACAAATCTTTGATACTTACTTCTACCGCCAAAATATTTCGAATCGCAGAAACAACTCGGCTTGCCAGTAAGGAATGACCTCCTAATTCGAAAAAGTCATCGTATACGCCAATTCGTTCTAAGGCAAGTACTTCTTGCCAAATCTGCACCAAGGCTTTTTCTGTCGCCGTCGTTGGTTCAACATATTCATTCGCCGACATAAAGGAAACTGCTGGCAATTTATTTTTATCTATTTTCCCATTAGCATTTAGAGGAAATTTCTCTATTTCCACCATCATGGCTGGAACCATATAGCTCGGTAACTCCTCTTTCAAATAAGCTCGGATCGCCAACTCATCAAACGCGTCCGTAGGAATAATGTAAGCTACTAAGTGCTTCACTGCTCCTGCATCCTCCGGCGCTAAGACGATCGCATTTTTTACCAAAGGAGATTCTTGTAGTTTCGATTCGATCTCTCCTAACTCGATTCGATAACCACGTAATTTGACTTGTGCATCTCTTCTACCAACAAACTCTATTTTACCGTTGGGTAACCATCTAGTCATATCTCCGGTTCGGTATAATCGATCATATGCTCCGGTTCCATATGGATTCGCGACAAATTTTTGCTTCGTTAACTCTTCGTCATTTAGGTAGCCGATTGCTAAACCAGGTCCCGATAGACACAGTTCTCCGTAGCATCCATGTGCCACTAAATTTAAGGAATCATAACTCAAGATATAAGCTTTCGTATTCCCAATCGGTCGCCCAATTACGTTACGATCTAATACAACTTGTGTTAAATCATCAATTCGATTAGTAGTTGCAAAAGTAGTCGATTCTGTCGGACCATAACCATTAATAAAACTTAGTTTTGGATAAGTCTCTAATAACAGCGCCACTTTTTCTGGATGGATACTATCTCCTCCTGATAAAATAACGTCCAAACCAGCAAATAGATCGATACAAGTATCAACGGCTAGGTGAAATAATCCAGCCGTCAACCAAAGAGTATTCACCGCACCGGCTTTCAGTTCTGTTGCAATTTCTTCGAGTGACTTTTGGTTGGGACTACTAATTACGATCGATCCACCTTGTAATAAGGCACCCCAGATTTCAATGGTAGAAGCATCAAACGCTAAAGGAGCATATTGATACCAAATCGTATCTTCCCCTAAGAAATCAAGACTTGCATTAAAGACCAGTCGAGCAACAGATTGATGCTTGATTAACACTCCCTTGGGTTTACCCATTGAACCGGAAGTAAATAAAGCATATAATAAACTACTCGCATTCGTTTTCCTTTCAAGTGCAGTTGTTGCTGCTAACTCAATTTGACTTTGCGTGGAAGAAAGATTCACCAATTTAATGCCTTGACGATCTGCTTCGGCTTGAAAAATTGTATTTAATTCCTCCCCTATTTGATCGATTAAAATCAAGCTCGGCTCAATCGAAGTAACAATTTCTTGGACTCTTCCAATGGGAGTATCACTGGCAAGGGGAACGTAAGCACCACCCGCTTTGATGATCCCGAGTAAGCCTACAATCATATTTACGGATCGACCCATACTCATCACAACCATCGTATCCGGTCGAACGCCATTGGCAACAAGATAATGTGCTAACTGATTCGCTCTTTCGTCTAAAGTTTGATAGTCTAGTTCTTCTTCTCCAAACTTAATGGCCAACTTATTCGGTCGCAGTCGGACTTGCGTTTCAAATAATTCAACAATGCTTTTATCTGCGGGGTAAGGACTAACTGAACTGTTGGCATTAGCGATCAACGTTGCCACTTCTGAAATGCTCATAAATGCCAACTCATTAAGTTGACCTTGAGGATTAGCAACAATCGAAGTTAGTAATATTTGAAAATGCTCCATCATCCGCACAATGGTTTCTTCCGCGAACAAATCAGTACAATACTCCATACTCATGACGATAGCATCCTCTACTTCTTCAATACCGAGCGTCAAATCGTATTTTGCGATTGCATAAGCGAATAATTCTTCAATATTACTATCCTGCGCTCCTACTTCCATCTGCTTAGCAAGGCTATTGGCAGAAAATTGTTCTGTAGATAACGCTTCTAGGTTTTCATAGGCGAACATCACTTGAAAGATTGGACTACGACTTAAATCTCGCTTTTCTACTACCTTCTCTACAATTCTTTCGAACGGCACATCTTGGTATTCGTAAGCTTCCAAAGTAGTTTCCTTCACTTGCTCCAACAAACTCGTAAAGCTACTATCTTTACTTAAGCTGCTTCGTAAGGCTAAGGTATTGACAAAGAAACCAATCAAGGGTTCTATCTCCCTGAGCGTACGATTTGCAACTGGACTACCAATTGTAATATCTCCCTGTCCAGTATAGCGATAAAGTAAGGTTTTAAAACTAGCCAATAGTAACATAAACATCGTTACACCTTCCTCGTTTGCTAGCGTTCGTAGCTTGGGCAATAGATCATCCGATAATTTTACAACACAACGATTCCCTGCGGTGCTTTGTACCATTGGTCGATTAAAATCAGTTGCTAATTGCAAGGTTTCTATCCCAGCAAGTTGTTGCTCCCAATATTTGAGTTTATCTACGAGCAATTGGTTCTCAAATTCATTTCGTTGCCAAATGGCATAATCTGCGTATTGAATAATTAACGGTGCTAGCTGTGGCGGTTCACTTGCCAACTTGGCTCGGTAGACTTCCATCATTTCTTGTAAGAAAATAGGACTAGACCAACCATCAGAAGCGATATGGTGCATCACGATAATCAATAAAGCATCTTCCTCGGAAATCTTCAATAATTTAGCTCGAATCATATAATCTTTCGATAAATCGAAAGCGCGATTAATTTCTTCTTCTACAATGATCTTTAAGTCTTCTTCCTTAATATCAATTTTTTCCTCGCGGGAGAGTTCCCATTCGTCCGCCGTTAGCACAACCTGATGGGCCACCCCATGCTCTTCTTTAAAAACGGTGCGTAGAACTTCGTGTCGATTTACGATTGCTTTCAAGCTATCCGCTAAAAGATTCTGATCAACATCACTTCCAATACGCTGCATTGTAGGAATATGATAATGCGTACTACCTTCCAGTTTATCAATAAACCATAAGCGTTCTTGTGCAAAAGAGAGCGGAATGATTGCTGATCGATCTTGCTTTAGAATTGCTGGTACTCGCTCCGCTTTTGTTTTTGAATCAATGAGTATTGCGAGAGAACGAATCGTTTTATTAACAAATAAATCTCTAACCTGTAGCGCTACGCCTATTTCTTGTTGAATGGACGCTCTGATCCGCATGAGCAATAAAGAATGTCCGCCAATATTGAAGATAACTTCATTAACTCCGATTTGATCTAACTTAAGATGCTGTTTCCAAATCGCCAATACTTGCTTCTCCGTGTCGGTTGTTGGCCTCTCCGTTTGTTGAGTAACACTCGCTGTCCCTATGTTACTTTTCTCTAATTCGTCGTAATAGCTAAGCAATGCGTTTTGATCAACTTTATCGCTAAGGTTTACAGGAAGTGCCCCAAGAAAACAAATCTGATTTGGTTGCATATACGTCGGTAATCCTGCCGTGCAATGTTCGAATAAATTTTCTTCCAACTTCATCATTAAGCTTGCAGTAACGACTACTTGCTTCAAAACAACAAAGGCAATTAATTGATCCGATGGGTGTTTTAATACGTGTACCTCTTTAATCTCAGCAGCGGTACGCATAAAATTTTCTACTTCTCCCAACTCTACTCTATTGCCTCTAACTTTTACCTGTCGGTCAATTCTTCCTAGGAACTCTAAATTACCATCCGTTAACCAACGTGCTAAATCCCCCGTGCGATACATCGTGTCTCCTAAGGTTCCAGTAAAAGGGTTTTTCACGAAACTAGCCGCTGTTTTTTCTGGCATACCAACGTATCCTGCACCGACGCCAACTCCTGTAACGCACAACTCTCCTGGAATTCCAATGGGACATAAGTTCCCAGATGCGTCTATGATAAAAATATTCATATTCGCAATTGATCGTCCAATCGGTAAGCGTGGAACTCGATCACTAATCAAGCCAACTACTTTATACTGTGCAATATCATCCGAAGCTTCGCAGGGGCCGTACCCATTTATAATTTTTACTTTCGGAAATCTCTTCTGCCATGCATTTACTAAAGAGATAGGCGATTGTTCTCCACAGAGCATCAGCCACTTTAATTTTGCCAAAGCAGTTCCATTCAAATTTTGCTGAGCATACGACAACATTGCTCTAGTGTAAGAAGGAACAAACTCTACGATATCAATACTTTCTTTTTCAATAAGATCATATACATAACCATACTCCAGTAGGTCATACTTGTCTATGATTACTACTGCCCCATTTTTCAATAATGGACTCAACATTTGCCACATGGAAATATCCGAACCAATCCCCGCACTTTGTAAGAAACGGAAACCATCTTTTAATTCCATAGTTGTGTATTCCTCCAAGATGTGATTCATCGCGCCATCGTGTCGCGTGATGGCACCTTTGGGTTCTCCCGTAGAACCAGAAGTAAATAAGATGTATGCCCAACTATCTAAACGGTTGCTGTTCGCCACATTATTTTCTTCACTTGCCGCAATCTTCGCTGCGTCCGCCACTACGGATAGCCCTTTTTCCAATAAATTGGCGCTAAGTGCTGTGCTACAAGGGTCAAGACATAAAGCTCCCGTCTTAGGTAGTACCGTTAATTCAGCTAAAGCCTTGGTCTTACTAATGATCCAAGCTAAGCCACTGGTACTGATCATTTTCTCGATTCGATCTACTGGATTTTCGGTATCTAAAGCGACATAGACCGCTCCCGCTTTTAGAATTCCTAAAAGACTACTAATCAACTGCGGACTTCGATCAAGATAAACTCCAATTAAGTCTCCACTTTGTACGCCCATTTCCTGTAGGCAGTGCGCAATTTGATTCGCAGATTGATTTAGTTTTTCGTAGGACCATCTCTCTGTTTTGTGTATCACTGCAATCGTCTCAGGGTTTGCTTCCGCAACAGCCTCAAATCTCACATTAATTGGTAAGTCATTACCCAAGTCTTTAGCACCTTTGTTGAACCAGTGTCCTTCAGGCGTAGCGGTAAGACCTAAAATTAGATCTTGTTCTTCTTGCAGGATAATTGTCAAATCCTTAATTGGTTTTTGGGGACTTTCAATGATCGAAGCTAATAATTCCCCGAAGTGTTCGCCCATTCTTCGAATGGTGCACTCCATAAACAAGTCTGTACAATATTCTAACTTAAGATGATAGCCTTGTTCCGTTTTTACCAAATCTACACTTAAATCAAATAAGGAAGTTTGGTGTGTCAATTTCTCGTTGAGTACTTCCGTTCTGGCTTTAGCCGCTGCAAGATCAGTATGCTCGCGATTCAGGAAGGAAAAATCTATGTCCTCCTGTGCAGTACCTTCAAAGTAGGAAAACATGACTTGAAATAGTGGTGTATACTGTGCATCTCGCTCTTTAACCAGCTGATCCACTATTTTGTTAAATGGTACTTCTTGGTGATCATAAGCTTCCAAAGTCGTCGCTTTAATTTGGCTGAGGAAGTCAACAAAGTTTTGTTCCTTAGTTATTTGACTTCGAAGGACAATTGTGTTGACAAAAAATCCAATCAGTTTTTCTACTTCGGCATTAGCTCTATTCGCAACAGGCGTTCCTACTACGATATCTTCTTGTCCTGTATACTTATGCAGTAATACTTTAAACGCGGCTAAGAAAATCATGAAGCTCGTAACACCATTTTTTTGAGCCAGCTGCTCAAGTTTTTCGGTAGTAATTGGCGATAATGCGACTACCAATTCTGCACCTTCTGTCGTTCTATTCGCTGGTCGAACGTAATCGGTTCGCAGGTCTAAAATTTCAGCATACTTTAATTTATTTTCCCAATAGCTTAGTTTATCAGTTAAGAATTCACCACTAACGTGCGCTTGTTCCCAAACGGCAAAATCTGCATATTGGATAGCCAATGCTGGCAAGTTCGCAGGTTTATTAGTTGCTGCCGCTTGATATAACGCTTGTAATTCTTCAAAAAATATTGGATTAGACCAACCATCCGTTATAAGGTGATGTAAGGTAAAAACGAGGACGTATTCTTTTGCTGAAACGCGGAATAGCTTTCCTCGAAAAAGATGATCTTTACTTAAGTCAAATGCTTCGTTCACCTCCGCAGCAATTCGTTCTTCTAATTTTTGCTCTTCCTGCAATGCAGGGTTTTCTTCATAGCTTTCATAGCTCAACTTCCAAGTATTTTCATCTAAAATACATTGATAAGGATTTACTCCTTTTTCTACAAAAACCGTTCGAAGTACTTCGTGGCGATTTACCAATGCTTGACAACTTGCTTCCAATAATATTGGATCTACGTTGTTAAGACTCTGTACTAAATGCATATGGTACTGCGTACTTCCTTCTAATTTGTCTACAAACCATAGACGCTCTTGCGAAAAGGAAAGTGGAATATTGGCAGGTCTTTCTCCAGACTTAATAACGGGTAAAGAACAATCACTTGTTGATTGATCAATATGCAAGGCCAATGCTCCGATCGTAGGCTGACCAAATAAATCTTTGATTCGAACCTCTACGCCCAAGACCTGGCGAATCGCTGAAATGACGCGACTGGCTAATAAGGAGTGACCACCTAATCCAAAGAAATTATCTTGTACCCCGATTTGTTCAACCTTGAGTATCTCTTGCCAAATTTCAACAAGTGCTTTTTCGGTAGCGGTATTTGGTGCTACATAATCCTGCGTTGCATTAAATGAAGCAAGACTCCACTCGTGTAAAATGCCAAGTTCCCCTTCTAAATAAGCTTTTTTACAAGCATTTCGTTGAATTTTTCCACTGGAGGTTTTTAAAGTTCCGTGCGGCTTGAGCAAAACAATTGCATAAGCGGCTGTCTCTATGAGCAAGGAAAGATTTTTTTGAATGTCCTCCACAATCTGAGTACCATCAAATTTGCGCCAAGCAGATCGCTTAACCTCTTGAATGATAACTAATTTCTCTCCGGTAGGATGCGGAATCGAAAAAGCAGCACCGGCATTAATTTCTAAATCAGGATGACTTTGCTCTACGACTAACTCTATATCTTGTGGATATAAATTTCTACCGTTAAGAATAATCAAATCTTTCATTCGTCCGGTCACAACCAATTCCCCGTTTACCATAAAACCTAAATCACCCGTGCGGAGATAAGGACCATCTCCATTGGGTAAGTAATTCTTAAAAGTAGCTTCCGAAAGTTCCGTTTTATTCCAGTACCCCTTCGCCATACTCGGACCTTTTATCCAAATTTCTCCGATCTGGAAATCTTCACATTGTTTTTCCTGCTCCTGATTATAGACCGCCATTACAGTATGTGTAGAAGGTGGTCCACAACTGACAAAAGTATTTTGTGGTGCATCTTGATCATTCGCTTCTCTTCCATCTAAAGTATAATAGCGAATAGTATCCGTAGGACGAATACCGCTAACCAATAAGGTGTTTTCTGCCATGCCATATCCCGTCGAGATCGTATTATGACGAAGACCATAAGTAGCAAAGAAAGCATTAAACTGTTTAACCGTTTCTGTTCGAATCGGTTCTGCCCCGTTTACAGAATGCAACCAAGAGCTTAAATCAATATTCGACAATTTAGCCGGAGGAATCGTCAAACAAAGGTCATACGCAAAGTTTGGTGCCGCACTTTGTGTCCCTTTATATTCCGAAATAGCCTGTAACCATTTGATTGGATTTTTAATAAAAACACTAGGCGGAAAAATGTAAGCGGGAAACATACAATAAAACGGATGTAGAATTCCGTAAATCAAACCAAGGTCATGAAAAATGGGTAACCAAGTCACCATGCGATCTGCGTCCGTGCTGTTGAAGCCCAACTTAAAGTCTTGAACATTCGCGATGATATTACCATGAGAAATCATAACCCCTTTAGGATCTCCCGTAGATCCAGAGGTATATTGAAGGAAAGCCAAAGTATCTACTTCTATCTTGGGCAATTGTAAACGCCCCTTGATGGATTCAAGTACTTTTTCATCATCGGTAATAAATACGGGAATGTCGCCAAGGTAATCCTTCGCATGCTCGGAATTGATTTTCGTTCTCTTCGCCGTTAAGACGATTTTAGGCGTAGCACTCTTGATAATTGATTTGATACGACCTGATAAACGATTCTTCCGAGGAGGATAAGCAGGAACCGCAATCACTCCTGCATAAAGACAAGCAAAAAAACTAACAATGAATTCAAGGCTAGAAGGATAAAGTAAAAGAGCACGTTCCCCTTTCAGCTTTTGATTTCTTAAATGAATCGCAATTTTACGGGCTTGATCCCGTAACTCTTGGTAAGATATCTTGCTCGTTATGAGCTCGCCGTCTTCTAAAAAATTGAAGGCAATACGATTCGGGTTTTCGTTAGCGTATAACTCTAATAATTCTAATAAATTATTTTTCATCTCCGTTTGATTTTGTGTAAGCTTGTTTTCCTATGGTCCCGGTAGAAAATTTAATTTTTAGTGAGGGAAGGCATGGAGCTCAAACTAGAGATTTATTAAAAGATAGAAAATAGCGAAATACTATCAATTTATTTAAAAACCATAGTCAAAACCGAACAAAACCTACTATTTAAGCGGCTATTTGATAAGATCTTACTAGTAAAACAAACTAGTAAACCTACTACGAATAGATTGACTTGTTTTTTGTTAGAATACATTTTATGAGCGTCAAAATACCTCTAAAAACTAGTTCATAAGCCACTTCCTACAAGTACTGCCTACAAGTACTGCTAGTATAGAAATGAACGAAAAGAAATTGATTGGAGATTGGTTGGAAGTTGGTTGGAGAAGAGTCGCCAGCGTCGATCGTAATCTTAGTACTGCTCAAGTAATTTTAGTCCAAATTCAAAAGCTTGAATTGTAGTTAATTTAACACTCCCACAAGCGAATCATTACCTTATTGATCAAAGCGAAAGGAGGCGTAAGAAGTTGTTCTAGGATAAAATGCTACCATTGAGAATGATTGAGAATGATTGAGAATGGGCACATTTACTTTAGGAGCTCGTTACTATTATCAACGAAGCATTTGAGGATAGCAACTTAAAGTTGCTCGAAGAGGAGACTACTTACACCTTTAAAAGATGCCACGCTTTGGACCGTAAATAGTATACCGTAAAGCACAGCATAGCAATCCAATAGAAAATTTCTGAAGCCCAAGCCCAGACTAATCCGCCATTCGTATATTCTACTACAATGTATATGTAACTCAGGTATCCTACGGCACAGATCGCTTGCATTTTTAGACCAAAATAAGTCGCACCAGTTCCTGCCAACCCATTAAAATACACTCCTCCTACTGAGAAAAGACTTAAAATACCGAGCAAAACGTAGAAAATGGGACGTGCTTCGGTTATAATCGACATTTCTTCGGAACCCAAAATAGGATACAAGATGTGCTCTGGAAAAAGAACTACGGGTAAGGCTAAGACCATCGTTGTCAACCAACAGATTTTAGCCGTCTTCCAGATCATGGGCAAAACGGCCATGCGCTTGCGCTGACCGATTAAATTACTAACAATGGTATTGATACCAGAGGCAAACCCCCAACAAGGAATTGATAAAAAGAGGTAAACCATCCTTACCAAATTCGTAATCGCTAAAGCCCGCTCTCCCAAATTCTCTACAATCCCAAAGAATACAAACCAACTCCCCAAACCAACAACCGCTTGCGCTACAATGGGTGCAGAAATACTTAATTGCTGTTTAATCAGCGTAAGATCAATATTCGGAATTCGGTTGAGTCGATATTTGCGAAGTGGCGTATCAAAAATCATATACAGGACAAAAACGATAAAAGCAACCATTTCGGCAATCGTACTCGCCAATCCTGCTCCCGCAATGCCCATCTCGGGAAAACCCCAATGACCAAAGATCAAACTATAATTCAGGACAATATTGACAATAGCCAAGATTAAGGTATCCACTACAATGAAATAGGTTCTCGCCGTACCCGTATAGAGTGCGACAATGGCTACACCAATATAACTGAAGAAAACACCATAAGAACGGTAATCTAAATAGGCTAGACTTTTGGTATAAATTGGACTACTGGGGTCAACAAACTGCGAAAAAAACCACTGGCACCCAAATGTCATGAATAAGAACATCGCGATGGCCAATGCCAATTCAAAGTATACCATGGCATAAAAAGTGCGACCTACTTCCTCCGACTTCCCTTCCCCAATTCTCCGCGCAATCATGATTTGTCCACCTTTGGAAAAACCAAAGCCAATCGCCGCAATCACTAAGTAAAATACGCCCACAAAGCCAATTGCCGCAAAATCTAACTCATCTAAGTGAAAAAGAAATACGCCATCACTCAACGCGATAATATTCTGAACCGCACTACCCAACATGATTGGAGTAGATATGTGAAGAATAGTTTTATATGAAGTGTTCATTCCCATTTAGTAGGTAGAAAAGCTGTTTTAAAATTCAAAGATAAAGGCATGATAACAATTTTATTGGAGTAGATCTTTTTAAGTTCAGACTAACATTATGACTGAGATAAAAGAGAAGCACCAAACAGCGTATCAATGCATAAGTATATTAGAGTCCTAAAACATCTTCAAAGCAAAGGAAACAATATTAAGCAGGGAATCAAAATTATTCTGTAATAAGTTGAAATCATTTTATTCCAGATATTAAAGCACTTACCATTTCAAAATGAAAAAAATAGAAAACTTTATCGCTACTCTTCTTATTTTATACTAAACTATGCTTAATTTAGCGCCATTAAATCTACCCTTTGATTCTTAAAACACCAGCAATTAATGGCGAATTTGCTTTCAGCAATCGATCAGCCTCAACAATCGCTTTCTTAGATTTTCCCCTTGAGACTGTTAACGGTCAAAGACAATGATCTTATGGAAAGCTTTTTGCTGCTGATAGCTTCGTTTCCATAAGTATATTGTAAATTAGCCTGAAATTTATATTCATTTGCTAAATCTTACCTATGCTTAACCAAAAGATTTATTATTTCTCGCTCTTGCTACTATGTATTGGCTTGACAATCAGTCAAACAGCGTGTGAAAGCGGTACAACCAAAACAGAAATTTCAAAAAATTCTATAATGAATAATCACAATACCATAAAACCGCCCCTAGCCAAAAAAGTCAACAAGGAGCTTAGTATTCACGGTGATACGAGAATCGATCCTTATTTTTGGATGAAACTAAGCGACGAACAAAAAAATGCAGAAAACCCCGATCAGCAAACTCAAGACGTGCTTTCCTATTTGAATGCAGAAAATGACTATACAGAAAAAGTACTCGCACATACCGCCGATTTCCAAGAAAAATTGTACGATGAGATCGTGGGAAGAATTAAACAAGATGATCAATCCGTTCCCTACAAAGAAAATGGGTACTACTATTTGACCCGCTACGAAGAAGGAAAAGAATATCCTATCTATGCTCGTAAAAAAGAATCGTTGGACGCGCCCGAGGAGATCATGCTCAACGTAAACGATCTAGCCAAAGATTATAGCTATTATCAAGTGGCGGGAAGAAGCGTCAGTAGCAATAATAAAATTTTAGCCTACGGAGAAGATACACTTAGCCGTAGAATTTATAAAATTAAGTTTAAAAACTTAGTAACCGGAGAACATTTAGAGGATGAAATTCCGAATACTTCAGGAAGCTGTGTTTGGGCCAATGATAATCAACACGTTTTCTATACAGTGAAAGATGAGGCCTTACGGTCTTTCAAAATTTTCCGCCACCGCTTAGGAACGGCTGCTACCGACGATAAACTAATCTATCACGAGGAGGATGAAACCTTCTCTACTTTTTGTTATAAAACAAAATCTAAGAAGTTCTTAATCATTGGTTCTTTCGCTACGCTTACGCGAGAATATCGTATCCTAGACGCTGATAATCCTACCGGCGAATTTAAAATTTTCGAACCGCGTAATCGAGATTTAAAATTAGAATATGATATTAGCCACTACGGTGATAAATTTTACATTCGAACCAACTTAGATGCGCAAAACTTCCGCTTGATGGAAACCCCCGTCAATGCTACCGGTAGAACTAATTGGAAAGAAGTCCTTGCACACCGCAAAGATGTATTGCTAGAAGACATGGATATTTTTAATAATTTCTTAGTCTTGTCCGAGCGAAAAAACGGAATTACGCAGTTGCGCATTCGCCCTTGGGAAGGAGCAGAACATTATATTGATTTTGGAGAAGATACTTACTTAGCTTATACTTCGGTGAATCCACAGTTTGACACGGATATTCTCCGCCTAGGTTATACCTCAATGACCGTTCCTAATTCTACTTACGATTATAATATGTCCAACAAAGAAATGAATTTGTTGAAACGTCAAGAAGTAGTCGGAGATTTTGATTCTAATAATTATAAATCTGAAAGACTTTACGCAACGGGAAGAGATGGCACCAAAATTCCAATTAGCCTTGTTTACCGCAAAGGCTACCAAAAAGATGGAAAAAGTCCACTGCTACTTTACGGCTACGGTTCCTACGGCGCAAGCATGGATCCATACTTTAGTTCGGTACGCTTGAGTTTATTAGATCGTGGTTTTGCCTTCGCCATTGCACACATTCGAGGGGGAGAAGAAATGGGTAGACATTGGTACGAAGATGGCAAATTGCTAAACAAGAAAAATACCTTCAACGATTTCATTGATTGTGGGGAATACCTCATCGCAGAAAAATATACCGGTAAGGGTCATTTATACGCAATGGGGGGTTCTGCCGGTGGCTTGCTAATGGGTGCCGTCGTGAATATGCGCCCCGACTTGTGGAGTGGCGTTATTGCTGCGGTTCCTTTTGTTGATGTCATCAGTACAATGTTGGATGAAACGATTCCTTTAACCACCGGAGAATTTGATGAATGGGGAAATCCTAAAGACAAGACTTACTACGATTACATCAAGACTTATTCTCCTTACGATAACGTTACTAAAAAAGATTATCCTCCAATGTTGGTCACCACGGGATTACACGATTCTCAGGTTCAATACTGGGAACCCGCAAAATGGGTCGCGAAGTTGCGAGACTTAAAAACAGATCAACATCCACTTTTAATGCATACCAATATGGAAGCCGGACACGGTGGTGCATCCGGAAGATTCCGCCGCTACAAAGAAACGGCTTTGGAATATGCTTTTTTCCTCGACTTAGCAGGAAAATTGGATAAGGAAGTTAAAAATTAAGCGAGTAAACTAGCGATTTTGTTTTATTTTGTTTTATAAAATGGCTCAGCGAGTATCTAGTTGGTCTAGGTACTCGCTGATTTATTTATTGTAATAGCTAAGCGTTCAATCCGCAAATACATTTTGATAAAACGCGACTAACCGACGGGATTCTTTTTCCCAAGTATATTCGATTTTTGCTTTTTGGCAATTTGTCTTTAACCTTTGGTATAAATTTGCATCTTGTAGCAATTTTTGAATCGCACCGCAAAGCGCTTTTTCACTCAAATCGTTGACCAAAATAGCCACTTCGTATTCCGCATTTATTTTTTGATACTCCGGGAAGTTCATATGGATCGCGGGTAGTTCTGCTTGAATGTAATCGAACGCTTTATTCGCCAAGGAATAATAATAGTTCAAGCCTTTATTTTCTAATAAATTTAGTCCAATCGTTACTTGCGGTGTCATTTTTTTTAACTCTTCGGGGCGCACTCTTCCTAGAAATTCTACCCGATCTTCTAGCTTCAACTTGCGCGTTAAAGCACGTAGCTCTGCCGATAAATCGCCCTCCCCTGCCAAGCGCAAAATTACGTTTTCTAACTTCGGCAATACGCGCAAAACCTCCGCAATTCCACGCCCATCATTCAAGGCGCCTTGATACAATAAAATTGCAGGATTGCTCGGCGTAATTTCCTTAATCTCCGTGGTCATGCGAAAGGGCAAATTTCGGATGACCGTAAAAGAAGTCCCGTATTTTTCTTTAAAAATCTCCGCCAAGCTTTCGCAAACGGTATAAGCATACGTCACGCGAGGAATAATCGCATCCGCTAAGTATTCCCAAATGCGTTGTTCTCGTTTTCGGTGTACTAATTCGGGTACTTCCGTGTAGTATTCGTGCGCGTCGTAGACTAGTTTTTTCCCACTTATCTTACTCGCTAAGAATCCCGCCAATAAAGTATCCAAGTCGATCGCACAAACGAGCTCAGCCCGTTTAAAAAGCAAAAAGAAGAATAACCGTAAATTGAATTCGAGATAAAAGAACTTTCCGCGTTGAAAAAAACAGGTAAATCTTTTTTGTTGGAAAGGCAGCTGAGCTAAAGGAATAGAATCTGGCAATTTGCGACCTACTAGTAATACCGCATAGCCTGCCGTCGTCAGACTCGTACAAATTCGAATCATGCGTTGATCAAAGTTCAGGTCGTTGGTAACCGTACAGACTATGCGCTTTTTTCTATCCATATGAGTTTTTCCTCCAGTTGGTCAACAATCCCTTCGTCGATTAAAAAGCTGACGGTTTTTAATACTTGCTCCGTGCGCTTAGGGGCAAAAGAAGCTACTACGTCGTCAATTGTAAGCGCTTCCTTGACGAGCATTTTTTTAATTTTTGCTTTGAAGCGCTGATACAATTCATCCGTCAGTTCCACTTTGTTACGTCCTAAGCAAACATCGCAAATACCACAAGTCCCCGCTTTCTCTTCTCCAAAATAACGCACTAATTGTTGGCTCCGACACTGAATATGTTCCGCGTAGTTGATCGCTGATCTAATCTTTTCTTGTTGCCGATTTTTCCGAAAATTATACATTTCTTGGTCAATGACAAGGTCCTTATCCACAAGCCGTTCGCTCAGAAAAACCAATTGGGGCTCGTCTTTGTGGGGACTAAAATCAATGATGCCTTCTCTCCGTAAAATCAAGAGTTGATGATCTAATTCTGCAATGGATATTTTTAGGAATTTGGCTAAATTTCGCTCCCGAATATTGACGGGATAGTTAAACGCACCTTGATAACTCCGTAAAATCGTCTTCAGTAAATTATCAAAAGCAGGATTTTTTAATTGGAAATCATAGAGCTCTTCTTTCGAAATAGCGATTCTCAAACTCGACGGAATAAAAACAGCATCCGTCATCGCAACCCATCCCGCTTGTTCTAAAATTTTAAGGCAGCTAAAAGTCTTTCGGGCTTTAAATCCAAATTTTTTCGTAAAGTCGACGATATCAAAATCAAAACTTTCTCCAATCCCCGACCCCGTCGCCAATTGCAAGTAACTGCCCAACGCACGATAGACCTGTCGAACTTCCTTCATCTCTGGAAAGGCCGTTTCAAAACCATGCTCTAAACTTTTCCGATCCTGCTCATTGTACAACAGGACGGCATACGCCTTTTGCTCATCTCGACCCGCTCGACCTGCTTCTTGGAAATAAGCTTCCAAACTATCCGGCAAATCCATATGCACCACAACCCGTACGTCCGATTTGTCAATTCCCATTCCAAAAGCATTCGTAGAGACCATTACCCGCAATTTGTTGTTGAGCCAGGCTTCTTGCTTATCTGATCGAGACAAGGTGGAAATCCCTGCGTGGTAAAAATCAGCAGCAATATTTTTGCGTTGTAAGTAGCTGGCTATTTCTTGGGTTCGGCGCCGACTTCGCACGTAAACAATCCCACTTCCCTTTACTTTTTGTAGGATGTCTACCAACTTGTTTAGCTTATTTTCTTCCGACAAAACAACGTAAGCTAGATTCTCGCGCACAAAGCTTTTTTGAAAAATATTTCCTGCTGAAAATTCTAGTTTATCCTGAATATCTTTGACGACGTCGGTTGTTGCCGTTGCCGTTAATGCAATCACTGGAACTTTCGGTAATAATTCTTTAATTTCTGGAATTTTCAAATAACTCGGTCGGAAATCATAGCCCCACTGAGAGACACAATGTGCTTCGTCTACCGCGAGTAAGTTCACCGGCATTCGCTTGATTCGTTCCCGTACGATGTCCGTACAAAGCCTTTCGGGGGAGAGATATAATAATTTAATGCCACCAAAAACGGCATTATCCAAAATCCGGTCAATGTCTTTATAATGCATTCCCGCGTAAATAGCCACTGCACTGACTCCCATCGCTTGCAAACGAGCCACTTGATCCTTCATCAAAGAAATCAGTGGCGACACAACAATGCAAATCCCTTCTTGCAATAAAGCGGGTACTTGGAAACAAATAGATTTTCCACCGCCCGTTGGTAATAGCGCAAGCGTATCTTTACCATCCAGTACCGATTGGATAATTTCTTGTTGCAGCGGACGAAATTCATCGTAGCCCCAATACTGTTTTAATATTTCTTTTGGTGTTTGAATAGTTTGTTCTTTTTATTTGTAGGCTTAAAATGGGTACTTTGTAATTTAAGTTTGTGAATATTTTGAGCGTTGAATTTTCGTCCTAATCAAGGAAGCCCCGGAGTCTAATCCTTGAAAAGGATTGAGGCGAGGAGCCGACGCGGAGTAGGCCGAAAAGGCAGGTTCAAAATGTTCGATAATTTATTACAAAGTACGGAGTAACTCCTAGATTAAAAATGTAATCTTTTAAAAGCTTTCCAGTGCTCCTTTATTACTAAAAAAGCACTTAAGTAGGTTTACCTAATAAATTCACTAATTTGTGACGAGTAAATTTTGTTTCACTCTTCGTTAAAAAGCCTTGAAAACCAATGGTTTCCTGCATTTTTTGCCTCGATTGAAGCAAAATTTTC
>CALFBG010000333.1 GCA_937951685.1 uncultured Saprospiraceae bacterium
ATTGTTCCACGTGGAACAATCCAAGCTAACTAAACCCTACTTTTCCCTAGCCGCTCCATCAATTCAATTCGAAGAATACTTATAAGATATAAGGAACTTCAATGAAGCTATTAACTGAATTATGTCATTAGTCTTTAGTAATGTCAAGCACTCATTCCAAAGAAATAAAAAATAGTTAGAGCTTAATGTTCCACGTGGAACATTATTTCGATTCTAATACTTTAAAATAGATAACAAATACAGTTAGCTATCACTATCTACCGTACTTACCACGAAACCATAGAATATTGAATTAAGCATTGGAGCTCCTTTGGAAAGATTCGGAAATGAAATTCTCAAAGTAATGGTAATCCTGTGATAGACTCATCCAAAAAACTAAGTAAATCAAATCTCAACCGATACAATTGAAAGCAATTTCCTGTTTTTGAAATCTATTCTTGAAGTGATTACTTGATAAGAAAAATTGTAAAAGAAATTCGAGTATATGCTGGTATCTTAAAGCAGGTCTTATTTACAATCGAACTTGTATAAAATAAGTAAGTCTATATCAATAAAAATTCAGAACCATTTTAACTTCATTGTTCCAAGAATAGTTTCTATAAATAATTATAGCTTATTAGTCTTCATTAATTTACCTATCTTTTCTAATAATATTAAGCGAAATTTCTAAAACGAATTTTACAAAACAATTGAATAGATTCTATTGATCTAATATCAATTTTCTCTTTTTACCGTAAGCATACATACTTTAATAAATTTTCACGGCTAATAAAAGGAACTATAGAAACTTCAAGTGCAATTCATCAATTTCTAATGATTCGTACCAATAATTAGCATACTCAATCTACATAGCAACCATTTTACTAATTAGCAACTGAATAAGTAATTTCTAAAAAGTAATAGCATAGAAATCATACAATCTGAAGCATACTTACGCGCTTCATCAATGAGCTATTAATGCTAACATTAATAGCTCCATTTGTAAATTATTGGTAACAAAGCAAAAGCTACTACTATTATGAAATAGTAGTAGCTTTTTATATATTAAGATTATTTATATACGTATTATTCCTGATTGCTTTTTGCCGTAACGCTCACGAGAAATTCTTCTAAGATACTATTGAATTCTTTCGGCTTTTCCATCATTGGTGCGTGACCGCACTTTTCTACAAAAACCAACTTAGAGCCTTCAATAAGTTCATTAAATTTTTCGCCGACGAAAGCAGGCGTCACGGTGTCTTCTCTCCCCCAGATCAAAAGTGTAGGCACCTTAATTTGGTGAAGTTTATCACTAAGATTATGACGAACCGCAGATTTGGCTGTTGCCACGATGCGAATCGCTTTATTACGGTCATTAACAATATCGAAGATCTCATCTACCAATTCTTTAGTAGCCACCTTAGGATCGTAAAAAGTATCTTCCGCTTTTTGCTTCATATACTCGTAATTACCACGTTTTGGAAAGGTAGATCCCATGGCACTTTCAAACAATCCAGAACTTCCTGTCAAAATAACAGAATTTACCTTATCAGGATGCGCTAATACGTAAAGTAAACTAATGTGACCACCGAGTGAGTTTCCTAAGACATTGACGTTCTCACAGCCTTTCATCTCTACAAAATCAGCTACATGGTCTACTAGTCCACCAACGGATACTTTCCGAATGGGAAGTTCAAAAATGGGCAACAATGGCACGAGTACCTTATAATCCTTAGAGAAGTGATCTATAATACCTTGAAAGTTGCTCAAAGCTCCGAAAAGACCGTGTAAGAGTAATAAATGCTCTCCCTTACCTTCAGATTCGATGTATCGAAAATTGCCTTCTTCTTTTATATCGTATTTCATTAGAGATATTTGTTTGCTGCAAAAGTAGAGAAATATTTGCTCTCCGCACAATCAGTTATCATCGAAGTTGCTCTAAAACTCTAAATTATGCATACAATGACCTTTTCTTTTACGCTTTTTCCCTTTTTTAAGCATAAGCTCAAAAAAGAAAGTATTGGTAAAATGATTCTATATTCGGGATTGAATAAAATACGATCGGTTAAAAATTATCTTATCCTTGCGTTTTACTTTAATTCAATCCTACTATTTTAGTAATTTCAGTATTCTTATAAACGAAAAAATCCACTAACTATTTTCAAGCAATAATCTATTTCACAATTGATTGCTTGTTTAGCAAAGAACGACAGCTTTAAAATTATTTATGCTCAAATCAACTGTAATGATTCAATACTACCATACTACATTTGCGTGGAGCAATTATATTCCAATAATTGAAGATATTGTTCTGTCTAACAATTTACATAAAATACTTGAGATTGGTGGTGGCGCGAATCCAGTACTTTCAAAAAAATTTGTACAACAAACCAAAATAGAATATACGGTTAATGATATTGAGGCTACCGAACTGGCCAAAATGAAAACTCCTTTTCCGACAGATCTGACGAATTTCGCAACTGCTGATTTTGAAATGAAAAATACCTATGATTTTATTTTTAGCAAAATGGTGATGGAACACGTAGAGGAGGCGGCTCTATTTCATCGAAACATATTTCAAGCGCTACGACCTGGTGGCTATGCTTTTCATTTCTTTCCTTGCTTGGGTACCCTACCGCTAGTTATTAATTACTATTTAAAAGAAAGTATTGCTAGAAAAATATTGCCTTTCTTTCAAAATCGAAATTTGAACCAACACGACAAATTTCCTGCTTTTTATCACTGGTGTGAAGGACCTACACCAAACAATATTAAACGCTTCGAAAAGCTAGGATTTGAGCTAAAAGCGTACTATGGATTTTATGGTCACCAATACTATAAAGTAATCCCACCACTCCATTATTTAGAACAATTGAAAGCTAAATTGCTACTCAAATATCCTCAAGCTAAGCTCTGTGTGAATGCTTTTATTGTCTTAAAAAAGCCCAATTATACGGTCTAAAATACTTATCAAAACAGCGTAAAATATCCTAATAACTGTTAATAAACTATACTTATTAACAGGGTTACCAACAGTTATTGGACAACCTTACGAGTAAGCAAATAGTTAACAAATAAGGAGAAAGAAAGCAGCACTAAAGCCCCTGCTTGATGCAACACTCCTAAGCCTACAGGAATACTACCTTTACAGTTAATCAGCGTGAATACTCCCAATAAAAACTGGATTATTAACATAAATACTAACAAATAAACCGATCTTTTAAACACTATGTTAGTAAACTGTGAGGAAGCGACTTTTAAAAAGTATAAAATCATGATAGTCAATATATATGCGGTGGTTCGGTGCAATGTTTGGATGAGGGCAGGCATGAAGGTATTTGTATCGTAATTAACAATGTTATCCACATTCCATGCTTCTGCGTGTAAAACAATTGCGGGGATAACTTCTCCGTTCATATCTGGCCAAGTTGGATAAAATAATCCAGCTTTGATCCCAGACATAATTCCGCCAAGTATAATTTGTATGCTGACAACTGCTGTAATCGCAATAGACCAGTTTCTTAACATCGAATTGTTAATAACTTCTACTTTCGGTTTTAAAACTTTAAAGATTGTCCAAAGCAAATAGGAATAAAGTATAAACGCTAAGGACAAATGCCCGGTCAGCTTGTAAGCATTTACCCAAGGACGCTCAATGAGCCCACTAGCGACCATAATCCACCCAAAAGACGCCACGGTTGCTGCGAGAAGAATAACGACACCTAGTCGCCTGACAAGCGGCTTAGGAAGCCACCCACGACTCAAAAAGAAGAAAAAGGGCAGTGCGAAGACAAAGCCCATGCTACGCGCCCACAAGCGATGAAAATACTCCCAGAAGTAAATAAACTTGAACTCACTCATCGACATTCCGTCGTTGATCTTCTTGTACTGTGGCGTTTCTTTGTACAAATCGAAAGCTTCTTCCCAAGCAGCACCGTTCATCGGCGGTAAGGTTCCGATAACAATTTCCCACTTGGTGATCGATAAGCCTGAGCCCGTCAGGCGAGTGATGCCTCCAATTACAACTTGCATGACAACCATGAACAAGCCTACACACAGCCAAAATTTTACCCACTTGTGAATTCCGACGTACGCAGAAGCAGTTGCAAGGCCTATTGATTTGGACATAGTTTTTTTTTATTCCAGTTCCTAATAATTCTAAGACAAATTTAGATTCTTTTTCGCAATCTTTTGTTTGAGTTTTGTCATGAGTTATATTAATAATTAATTATAATTTTTTCTTTTTTCCTTATCATCATTAGTGCTGTTAGTTTGTGTATAGATTTCTTCCTTTTTGTTACGTTTTCTCATTCTTAATAAATGAAGCTCCTTCATTCACACTAACCCAACATGCTAATTTGTTGATTTCTAATAAATTAGTCTATTTTTAAACATCCTGTGGATAAGTTCTACACTGGAAAGAAATATGAAATATGAAAATTAACATCTCAAAATTAATGTCGATAACTAGGCCTTAGTTTAACAAAAAACGGATGGTATTAAATTAGAATATATCTTATAATTTCATATTCTTGGTAAGGGTTGGTAACTTGGCGCTTATCCACTTGCTTACCAACAATTACTGTGGAAAAGGCTTTTTTATAAACAACTGATAACTATTGAGTTATAAAAACTCAAAAAAAGGAGTGTGGATAATATTTTTCTATTGAATTTTGTTAATTTGGTTAAATATTGGCTTTCAAGGCTAAATTCGATCTTTTTAAGATAAGTACACTATATATATAGTACAACAAAAACTACTTATTTAAACCTAAACAGTAAACTAGTATGTGTGGTCGATTTTCATTCGTCGCTCCTAAAGAGAAAATTGAACAGCAATTCAAGGTAATCCTACCAGACAGTCTGGAATTGAATTATAATATTGCTCCAACGCAAGCTAGTTACGTGATTGGTAACGATGCTCCCGAAAAATTGCAACAAATGTATTGGGGCTTAGTTCCCTACTGGTCAAACGAAGGCACACCTTCCGGAAAATTAATTAACGCGCGAAAAGAAGGCATTGGTTCCAAACCATCCTTTCGAATTCCGATCCGAGAAAGAAGATGTTTGGTGCTCGCCGATAGTTTTTACGAATGGAAACGCGTAGGACAACGAAAACTTCCCTATCGAATTTTATTGCAATCTGAAAAATTGATGGCTTTCGCCGGAATTTGGGATGTTTGGGCGGGGCCAGATAATAAAAGCATCAAAACTTTTTCGATTATTACCACCAAGCCCAATCAGGAAGTCAGTACTGTGCATAATAGAATGCCCGTCATTTTAGCAGATACCGCAGCACAAGAAAAATGGTTGTCGGCTATTTCACTTGCTGAAAGCGTAGATATGCTCAATACCTTAGCAGATGATCAATTAAAATTGTATCGAGTAAGCGAAAAATTGAATACCGTTAAATCTAATGATTTAGAACTCCACAAAGAAGTTCCAGAGTTACCTAGTTTATTTTAAAAATGAGAGTAGTTATTCAAAGAGTAAAGCACGCCTCCGTAACCATCAACGAGCAGGTCAAATCTAAGATCGGAAAAGGATTATTAATTTTATTGGGTATCGAAACGGAAGACACTGCTGAGGATATCGAATGGCTATGTGGAAAAATTGCAAAGCTTCGAATCTTCAACGATGAAAATGGAGTGATGAATCATTCCATTCAGGAAGCCAATGGAGAAATTATTGTTGTTAGTCAATTTACGCTACATGCTAGTACCAAAAAAGGAAATCGGCCTTCTTACCTCAAAGCTGCCAGACCAGATTTTGCGATTCCAAAGTACGAGCAATTCGTTGAAACCTTAGCCCAAACGGCGGCAAGAAAAGTTTTGACGGGAGAATTTGGAGCAGACATGAAAGTTGATTTATGCAATGACGGTCCTGTAACCATTATTATAGATAGCAAAAATCGAGAATAAATTTGTCCGCGAAAGATAAACCTTCATTCGTAGGAACTGTTATCTACTCCAAGCACATTTTACAAAAAAATTAGAAATAAGATATGACACTGCAAGAAGCACAAGAAGCTGTTGATCAATGGATCAATGAAGTAGGCATTCGCTATTATAATGAATTGACAAATACGGCAATTTTATCGGAAGAAGTTGGAGAAGTAGCCAGCCTCATGGCTAGAATTTACGGGGAGCAATCTTTTAAAACGAAAGAAAAAGAAGAGACGGCAAAGTCAGATTTAGCGGGAGAAATGGCAGATGTGCTATTTGTATTGATTTGTCTGGCTAATCAAACGGGCGTAGATTTGAGTACGGCGCTGGCTGATAATTTAAGGAAGAAAGCCATTCGCGATGCAGATCGCCACGCCAATAATAAAAAGTTGAAATAAGTTTATACTTCGGGAGCTGGCGGATCTTTTTCAGTTCTTGATTTTTTCATTAATTCAATTAACTCCTCCGTCGTTTGAGTGGTATCTACTTCGGCTACGGGTGGAATCTTTTCAACGAGATTTTCTGTGGGATTTTCTATGGGATTTTCTGCGGAAGCAGCGGGGGAAGTTTTGAAAGGAGAATTAGAGCGATGCAACTTGATAAGTTTGAAAGCGAAGTAACCACTGATGACTAACGTTAAGGTGGCAAAAAGCATCAACCATTCGTAGTATTCTTGTAGAATAAAAAAATCGTAAATGCCGTGTATAATTACTGCGCCGCCAAATCCTGTGGCAATTAATTGGTATTGTCGTGCTTTGTCAAATTTGGCTAAACCAACGTAATATCCCATAATTACTGCAAAAACTGCGTGCGCGGGCACCGCCGTAAACGATCGCAAAAAAGTAGTTGGTAATCCAAAAAGATTCGCGTAAATTATATTTTCTACCGTTGCAAATCCCATGGCGATAACAACTGAATATACAATGCCATCCAAGGGTTCGTTAAAAACTTTTTGCTGATAAGGATACAACATCAAGACGGCAAATTTGACCAACTCTTCACTAAATGCAACAACCAGAAAAGAAGAAACCAATAACAAACCAATGTTCTTCGTTTCATCAATACCATAATTCGCCGCCATCGTTTCGAGTTGCAAGGCTGGAAAAGTAATGATCATTCCCAATACAAAACAAATCCCGAGTACCAGTACCGGTTCCTTTTCATATTTATCAAGCCGATAAATGAGATAGCACAGCAATAATCCGGGTAAGATGGCTAAAAGTATTAATAGAGCATACATACTATTTACTTGTAGGAGTTTTATGGTGGCGAATGCATTTGAGCTTAATTGTTAGCCCAATATGACAAGAAACATATTTTTTTCGGTTTCTAACGGTTTCTTGATTTTTATTCCATAAAAAAAGCAGCAAATAGCTTCAATTGCCATTTTCCTGCTTCTTTTTAGTAGTTCCTAACATTTTAGTTGTTGAAAACTAGCCGAATTGTTGATATCTTTCGTTTTCTTCTAATTATGAGTTTTTTATGAGCTTTTTTTAATAAAAATAGAAGTTATTAATACCAACGCCTGCGGTGATTTCTTCTTGTAAATTTCCCGCCGCATTATAAATAAAAGCTTTTCCTTGTTGTTGGAAAAATCCCGATTCTCCGAGCCAAATATTTCCTGAATTTGGATCAACACGCATACCGTACAAATCTCTTCCTGCTGCTGAAATTAAATTAGTTGGGGTAAAATCACTTGCTGCGATGGGAAGACAAAAAATATCCTTACGTAAATAGTACAAAGTATCTTTCGTTGGATTGATACTTAAAACTTGTCGATTACTTACCGTAAAAGTAGTAAAAGGAAAAGTTTTTTCTACACTGAGGTTCGTCGGATCAATTTGGTACAAGCCACCAAAATTACCAGTATTTTGATGCCCTTCACAAAGTACCCAAAGTTTGTCATTTTTATCTTTTTGTATACTGAGCGGACTTTTACCAACGCTAATGCTATCGACCAATTGGTCACTAGCAACGTCGATCACGTAAATTTTATCCGTTGCAGTTTGGTCATAAAAACTAGGATTCGTAACAAAAACTTTTCCGTCGTGCAGTAGCATTTCTTCGGACCAACCTTTAAAATAAATACTATCTATTTTTGTATTCGTTTGTAAATCGACTACAAAAATCCAATCGGCATACAAATCACTAACGTAGGCTTTTTGCCCTGAAACGGGAAGTAAGTAGCGAGGTGCAACAAAAGGGCTAATCGTATTTTGCACCGTAAAATCTTCCACATTGACGACTTCAATTTTGTTAGAATTATTGAGTACCAAATAAGCTTTTTGATCAAGGATTGCCATACTCTGCAAAACATCTCCCAGCGAGCGAACATTTGCATCTTGAAAAATTTTATTGCGGATACTTTTTGCGGCAAAATCATAATAACTCACCGAAGCATTACCCATATTAAATCCACCTTCATTGGTAATGAAAACACCTTTGGCACTTTCAATATTTAGTGGCGCGCTCGGCGTATTATCTTCTTTTTGGCAAGCCATTAGAAAACAGCAGCAGAGTAAAAATAAACTAATTAATCTCATGGTAATAACATCAATTTTTTGAGCAGATCAGCACTTTCCGTTTGTATTCTCAAAACGTAAAGCCCCGCAGGAATTTGATCCAATAGCAATTGTCCTTGTACTGGCTGTTCCCAAGATCGTATTTTTTTTCCAACTCGATCGTACAATTGTATGGTCAATATTTTTTCAGATAAATTTTGCAAGGTCAAAATTTGTCCGGTACGAATTGGATTAGGATACAAAACAACAGCTGGACTTTCCACATTTTTCGCACTAGTCATCACACTCGAATGAATTACCCCCACGGCATTCAAATCAAACCCACCACTCGTAAAAATAGTAGGATAAGGATCATTGATTTTTCGACCATCAGCATCGCGCGTTGCATAATCATCGTCTAGCGTACCAACTACATCGACGATCCGAATATGCGTAATGTTATTAACATCTAAACCAACAATGGTTGATAATTCTTCCAAATCAAACGGCGTCCCAAAACCGCCGACGTACTTGCCCGCTAGATTATTAATTTTGCTCGGATCAATCGCACCAAATGATCCGAGTGGCGTCAAGGTATCCGTCAAAGAAGTGGCCGGAAAACGATAAAAATCATTTCCATTAGAACTCACTTCTACAAAAGCAAGTTCTAAAAAACCAGTAAATCCATTTTCAAAAACAACAAAATCCCAAGAGGGACCATTGATGATTGGAGCACTAAAACTAAGTGTCGCTGTTCCTCCGTCCCCAAGACTCACTACGGAATTATTCACTACACCCGTAGCAAAATTGGCGGCTCCAAAATCGACGTATCCAGAGTCCGTTTGTGCAATATCTCGCCAGCCCCGTTCTACGATACAAGTACTTGCCCAGTCGACAAAAATATTACTATCCGCAGGAATGGCAGTAGTCCCAATTTCCCCCGCTGCCGGAGGAAATTGAGCTTGCAACGAATTGATATAGCTTACTACTACGAGTAAAAAAAATATCTTCTTCATGAATTATTTCTTAATAAATTTTTTAGCAAAAGAAACTTTTCCTCGTACGTGTAAAAAATAAACGCCAGGTAGTAACGTAGATACATCAATTTGATCTTGATCTTGATAGCGCAAATTTTTACTAAATACTTTTGCCCCGCGTGCATCCAAAATATCTAAAGTTAAAGCATCCTGAATTTCTTCGAAGTTAATGTTTAAAATGTCAGCCGTTGGATTAGGGGTGAGTTTTACTTTGGCAGCAGCTTTTTCGGCTTCGTTGGTATTCAAATAGACAACATTTACTTCACCAAGACAGAAGAACAAAGGAGTATTGAAAAAACCAGCTGTGGTATCGGAAGAAGTTAAGTGGAAAGAAATACTATCTGCCTCGAAAAAGGCTGGACTATCTAAAGAAATAGTTTCCCAACTATCTACAATATAATCTTGTGAGTTATCGGTAAAGCGATAATCTGCTAAGTAAAAATTGACACTATCCGATTCTATTTTTTGCCCTCCTTCATAACCGAAAATAGTCAATAAAAAAAAGTCTGGATCATTGCCATCCATCCCACCAAAAGGTTTCGCGAACATATCACCATCTCGCATACTATTGTGAGCATAAGTAGTATTTGTAATTACGAGCTCAGAAAAATTGCTAGGATAACCAGAAAGTTTAATCCCTGAATTTTGCTGACCAACAGCATATTTCTCAAATACCAAATCTGTGATTGGCGCTTTAGAAGCATACAAATTACCAGGTCCTGAAGTATTCGTATCATCAATCGTAGACATCGCCCAACCACTTTGCCAGTAGCCACCAAAATCAAGACTGTATACATTCGAAAAAGAGAAATCAATAGATTCCGCACCTCCTACAGGAATAGAGAAGTCAAAGCCACCAGATTGATCAATGCCATTATAGAAGGTATCTTGTGGCATCTCAAAGTTAGCAAAAACTTGTGCAGAACTTGTCAGGCTAAAACTGACAAAAAGTAAAATTGTAAAAATTAATTTCATGTTGTTAGTTATTTTTATGATTAAATTTAAAGTGAATGCCAAATTCGTAGTTTCGTCCGGGCATCGCTTGCGCAGCAACCACGACGTAATTTTGATCCCAAAGGTTTTTTACCTTTGCAAATATTTCCCAACGGTGTTGCTTGAAAATTAACGAACGCTGTAAGACAAAATCCTGTAAAAAATACGCGTCCAAACTTTCCGAATTATCGGCCAAGGTGTAAACCAAACCTGTATAATTTTGGTATAAACTAATATTCCAATGTTGATAACGGAGTTGAATGTTGGTAAATGCTTTATGAAGGGGAACATAAATAAGTTGCTGCTCCACACTCGGATCATTTTCAGTTTTTCCTTTTTGATTGGTTGATAAAACCAACTCGTAACTCAGGTCAATATTGGCATGAAAGTCTCCGAGTGAAAATCCAACTTGCGCCTTTGCATCAAAGCCTCGACTCCAAACTTCAAGCAAATTCTGGGGCGACCAAAAAGGTCCTTGTGGCAACCAAATAATCCAATTCTTAACTTGCCGATTAAAACCTGTTAAAGACAAACTATATTGTTTTTTTTGTAAACGCAAAGCCAGCGATTGACTCCAAGCTTCTTCGGGAAGTAAATCTCGATTGCCACCGGGCGACCAATACAAATCGTCGAAGGAAGGTAAACGATAACTCGCATTGACATTTCCACTTAGAAAAAGCGTCGGCAATATTTTTGTTTCAAAAGCAAGGCTCGGCACTAGAGGACCAACTCGCTGATTAACCCATTCTTTACGAATATTGGTACTAATTCGCCAGTTCTTTTTTCGGCTTTGCCATTGGTAAGCGAGAAAAAGAGCTGCTCTTTTTTCGGTCGGTTGATCCAAATAATTTTTGGCTTGCGCCTGAATGTAATTAAAGTTGAGTCCAACTTCAAATTTGTGTTGCGGATGAATTTGGTATTGATAATCTGCCGCTGCCGAATAAGTCCAAGCGCTACTATTCCCATCAATATTCGCAATGGAATCTTGATATTGAAATTGTTCATAAAACCAACCCGCCCGCACACTTAAGTTTGATTTTTGTTGAAAATATTTCCACTCTAAACTATTGCGCCATTGCCGATCTTTTTGTCGAGCTACGCTAGTTTGTTGAAAGATAGTCGGTGGAATTTCTCGATCAGCTTCTTGGTACCAACTCGTAAAATTAATTTGTTGATTGTTGCCAATTGCTAATCTATTTTCTTGTTGCACGCCCCAGTATTCAAATTGAGAATGACTTAGTTTTTTAGCATCGCCATTTTCCGTAAGGAAAGGAAAATCATTTTCTGCTACGTGATAAAAAACACTCGTTTTGGTTGTTATTTTTTTAGTACTAAAACCGAGTGCTAAACCATTTTGAAATTGTCCAAAACTACCCACTTGACTTGTCCAATCAATTTGTAAACCTTGATCATAAGCAGAGCGATTGGCTAATATAATGGCACCACCAATGGCACCACTTCCCCACAAGCTACTGCTACTACCATATTGTACCGTGACTTGATCGGTAAAGAAAATTGGAAGCAAAGAAAAATCAATTTGTCCGAGCATTGGACTTTGCAAATTGAATCCATTCCAAACAACTGCCGTTTGCGTAGAACTTCCACCTCGCATCGAAGTCGTTGCTAATCTACCCGGACCGTAATCTTTAATGTAAACGCTGGATTGTTGGCGCAGTGCCTGTCCCAGATTATGTTGCGGATTGATCTTTTTATACTTTTTTCCTAAAGTATCTAATCGTTGTGCTAAGGTAAAATCTTGTAGTCGACTACTAAAAATATTAGTTTCGGGCAAGGTAAATATAGTATCTGTTAGGTCAGCTTGTGCCCACAGATAGCCGTAGCTAAAAAGGAAGAAAAAAGTATAAATAAATTTTACCATTGCAAATGCTTAACACTTGCTTTCGGTATACTGAGTGCTAAAATTATAGCAATCCCACCTACTGCGCAGTTGGCAGTACAGAAGAGTACACAAATTATAACCACTTAGCTTTTATCCCGAAAGCTGAACATTTATTTTATCCAAAAAATTTAAAAATAAATGTAAAAATGACACATCGATTCTGGCAGGTCTTCTGACTCTTTCGACTGCTAACCGCCTTCCCATTTTGTTTTCAAGAAAAACAAAAAAGTGGCCTAATGGTCAACAGCTATTCGAAATTACAGCTGCGGGAACAGTTCCTGATTTTCACAGGATTCCCTATTATCTCGTGGATCACGAGACCAAAATCAATTCAAAGATAAGGCGATAATATTAAGTTATACTTTTTTAACAAATTAAAAATGAAAGAAATCGCATTTGGCGGGCGGCTGACTTTTTTAGACTTCAAAAGAAAAACTATTAATTATTTCGCAGGAGGAAATAAAAATGCTTAAGTCTTGGGCAATTGTTTAAAATCTTCTGGCGTATCGACATCTCGCAAAATCGAAAAATTATTTACAGGGACTTCCATCACTTGATCGGCGTGTGTGCGTACGATGGCTTTACAACCGTGAGCTACTTGATGTGCTAAAATATCAGCCTTAAAATGAGCAGAAAAACAAATGGGATGACCAGGTTTGCCTTGATAAGTGGGCAATAAAATAAGTGGTTGCTCGGGACGATATTGTGTTTCAAAAGTTTTGACTAATTGTTGAATCGTAGCTACTTCTAACAATACTAAGTCGCTCAAAAAAATCATAAATCCAGTAGTCTCCGGTGGACAAGCGCGAATACCTGCTTGGATAGAACTCGTCATTCCTTGCGCAAAATCAGGATTGAATACGAAATGAGTACGGGACGATTCAAGTACTTTTTTGACTTGTTCCGCTTCGTGTCCAAGTACAGTAAGGATCGTTTTGAAGCCTACTTGCTCAACGACTTCGTGGATTCGCTGAACGAGTGTTTGCCCTCGATAAGTCAAGAGTAATTTATTGATTTTACCCATACGAGTAGACGTTCCAGCGGCGAGAATAATGGGGACGATCATAAAAGTGACTTAAAAGATGAAGACAAAATAATATACAAAAAGACTACTAAATGAAAAATAATGGATATTTACATACAATTATCCTGAAAAAAGATTTATTTAAAACTTAAACGATGTGTAAATTCAAAAAATTGAATTTATAGGCAACGTTTCATCGTAGCATTCCCTTCAATTTCAAAAAAATTACAGAAATACTCCAATTTAATGGCAAATTAATTTTGTCTTAGTACTCAAGCTAGATTAGACTTCATTCTAAATTATTTTAGAACATTAAGTCCCAAAGTAAATGAAACAACTTCGTAATATGATTTTGTCTTGGTACTTAAATTACTGTGTATTAAAGCAGCACTAATTTTTTCAACAAAAAATTTAGTCTCTTTTCTACTCGGATAGTATCTTATATCCGTTAACCAAAATATTACTACCGACTGAAGCTAAAAGGATCAGATTGGAGTTTTTAAACAACTTCTTTATAAAATATAGAGAAAATGAGAAATACGAATTCACAATTCTACAATAAATTTTTTAGCGCTAACAGGATTTCTTACTTTATCCTTAGCTGCTTTTTGTTGGGTAATTTTGTGGCTTGTCAGCCCAAAGAGGAACAAGCCGCATCGTTGGCCAGAGAGACTCAATTGGCTAGAGTTATTGAAATTCAAAAAAAGTATAGACCACCAAAAGTTAAGCTAAACTTCGCCGAACTAGCAGAAAGTGAAGCTTTACTACAAAATTTGAGTTCAGTACCAGATTCTTTTCGAGCGGAAAATCAATATTTACTAGGGCGTTATTACAAAAGCATTAAAGACAAAAAAAAAGCATCTTCCTATTATTACGAAGCGACGGAATATGTGAAGGACAGCATTCGCAAAGAACGAGAATACACTTATTTTGACTGGGCGGTGAAAATTTTTTATGAACTAGAGGATTATGGTAATTTGGAAGTAGTAAATAAACGATACAAAACTTTATTAGAAAAAGAAAAAGCAAAAAACTACGAGCCTTTAGCTTCCGTTTATACCTACGAAGAAAATGCTTACCAAAAACAAGCGAACCATGAAGCGGCTTTAAAAAGTAATGCCTTGCGTATTGAAATGTTCAATTTGGCGGGCGGTAATCAAAAAAGAAATATTCCTTCTGCTTTAATCTCCAAGGCAGAATCCTTATTCAAACTTAAAAGAAAAGAGGAAGCATTTGCTATTTTGGATACTTTAATAACTAAGGAAGCGAGTTTAAGTGCAAATGATAAACGCCAGCTGTACGGTAACTATGGTACCTATTTATTTTTTGAAAAAGAATATGAAGCGGCTTTAGCATATTACTTAAAAGGGCTATCCTATACACATGCTCAAAAAGGAGGTTCGGCTAAGAAAAACTTGGCGGCTTCTTACGGAAATATTGCGGGGGGCTACATTGAACTAGGCGACTATAAAAAAGCATCCTTGTATCTAGACTCTTTAGAGCAATTGGATATCAATACGATTGATAATACGGATTTGGCAGATAGTTATTTCAAATATCGGTTGATTGTAGCTTATAAAACAGGTCAAAGTATAGATGTTCTTGTGAGCGAGTTAGATACGGTGATTGCATTTCAGAAAAATCTGCGTAACAATCAATTGGGTCAGGAATTACTAGCCTTGGAGAAAACTTATAATGAAAAAGAAATATTACAAGCCAAAAATCAAGCATCGGAACTGAATAGAGTGAGGATGCAATCCTCTATAATTGCTTTGGTAGTGATATTTATACTATCGTTGTTGGGCGCCTTTTATTTCTATCGACAACGGAAAAAGGAATTTGAGCAAGAAGGTTTATTGATGCAACAACGACTATTGCGTTCCCAAATGAGTCCCCATTTTATTTTTAATTTTTTATATGCTACGCAAAATCAAATTCGAGAGAATCCGAATGTGGCGATTCAGCACCTCACCAAATTTTCGCGACTGTTGCGCTTAATTTTAGAAAACTCGATGCTCAATTATGTACAATTGGACAAAGAATTAGAGTCTCTCAAAAAATACTTGGACTTACAACGCGTGCGCTTTCCCGAAAAATTTAGCTACGAGATTATCTTGGAAAACATGGAAGAAGAGGAGTTTATTTTCATTCCACCGATGCTTTTGCAACCGATTGTAGAAAATTGCATTGAGCACGGTTTTGCTAAGATTACTTATGCTGGAAAAATCACTTTGCGGATGACTAAGCAAGCAAAGTACATTAGTTGCACCGTAGAAGATAATGGCATCGGGCTACAACAATCCAATCAACAACAAGACAAGCAGTCCAGTGCGATGTGCTTAATTTCAGATTTTTTGAAAAAAACGGTAAAACAAGAAATCAAAATCATTGATAAAGCCAGCGTTCCCAACGCTGGTACGGGCGTAGAGGTTAAACTTTTGATTCCCTATAAACTGACCGAAGATTAATCGTTTATTACACAGTAGGCATTATTCGAAAAGAGAATCTAAAACTATAACTAACTGATCATCAATACTGATTTTTCTGTAAAAAGAACTTTCGAATAAAGTCTAGGGTATTAAATCATTGGACGATATTAATTATTAATTTAACAATCCTCTCTTTCTCTTTCAATAGCCTCGCTATTGGAAAAATACCTACGTCAAGAATAAAACGCTCTTTTTCCCGCCGCTTCGTCTATTTCACTAAAGTATTTATTTCCCCGATTTCAAATATGAAAAGATCAGCAGCGATCATGAATTTGTTTTAGTACGCTTTTACAAGCTAGGGTGCTTTTTTTCAAAAAAAAATTTAAGTTTAACTTATTAATCAAACTTCAAATTAAAATGAAAAATTAAGTTTATCAGGATACGAGAAAGGGAACTCCAAAGTTTTAGTCCTTTCGTTAACGAGGCAATTTAGCAAAAGAAGCCTTGATTTTTAGCTGCTTTTTTTTTGTTAAAAAGGTAAAGTAAAATGACTCTGGTAGTAACTCAATACATTATTTACTAAGCGTACCCTACAGCATAACGAAAATTTATACCGTTCAATTATTCCGCCTGCTAGAAACCTATATTAAAGACGGAGGTTGTATTCGTACAACGTCATAAAATCGAACTTACAATGAAAAAATATTATTTAATTCTTTTAGTATTATTTACCATGATGATTTCTTGTCAGCAAAATCGACAGGAAACACTATCAGATGAAAATCTGATTACCGCTACTACAGAATTTGAAGAACCCGCAATCCTTGCTTCCTTGTTACTCATAGAAAGCGATTCGGCCATTCTTGCTAGAAGATTACAATGGATGGCTTATTTGAGTGCTAATGTTATTCGCTTTAATGATGCGGCAAGATTGGAAGTTGAGGAATTACTGGAAAACAACGACGAAAGAACGATCCCGGTTACCGTCTTGATTGGACAAGCGGCAACCGCCACTGCATTTAGTGCTGCCTTTAATATTGATCTGATTAGTTACATCAACGGTGATTTGTATAGCCAGCTTGGACGACCAGATCCACAAGAAGATACGCCTCCACGACCCGTTAGTGAACGAGCGAGTAACCCGGTAGATAAACAAGTGAAAATATTTTTGGAGTATATGACGAGCGATAATTGTATTGAGCTCTATTTTCCCAGAGGCTTGGATATTAAGGACCTAGAAATGACTTCTACGGGACACCCGATGAACTTGGATCCTTTCAACGTGGGCTGGATCCGTTATAAAAAGCCGATTAAAATAAATGGTAAACTGTATCCAACGGGCAAGGTCAAAGTGGACGATACTTACGTGATTAAACATCAGAATATTATTGTTGCACGTCCTTTTATTGATGTCTCCAACTTGTATTGTAGATATCCAGAATACGATATAGATTTTCAAGATTTCTTATTGTACGATGAATAGAAAATGTTAAGGGTAAAATGCTTGTAACGCTTCAAATAAGAAATTTTTTGCCTAGGGTTACAAGCATTTACCAAACACATGAAAAAATGTTTGTTAACAGCGGTAGACTTAAACAACAGCGAAAAAATTAATCCTTCCGAAAAATGCTTTTTTAGAAGGATTTTATCTATCTTAAATAGATAGAAATTGTAAAAAAATAGCAGCTTCCTGTACTTTAGATAAAGTATTGCAAAACAGTACCTTAGCTTTTTTACTTGAAAATTACTTGAAAATAATCTCCTCTTATTCGTCGGATAGATTCGATGGCTTCTATTTTAGAACAATTTCAGAGGTTAATAGAGATAACTTCTTTGGCACAATTAATAAAGAAAATATAGGTTGTTATAAAACAACTTCCGAAAATGATTCATGCTTTTCATGGAAGAGTAGTAGGAATACTGATTTTTTAGATCGCGTAGAATTTTGCCAACGTGTAAAAGTCTAGCATCTAAAGAAATCAATAGTTCGTATGTAGCTCTTTGCGAGGTAGTTTCATTTCAAAAGGCAATATGCTCAGATATTAAGTGTAACATTTGGTGATGACGTTGATTCGTCAGGCTAAACTCAGTGCGTAGTATGGCAGATTATTATATTAAAAAATGGTATAAAATCTGCTTATTCGAAACCTGAACTTAAGCTTTACTTTTTTGCTAACTAGCAAACTATTTATCAAATTTATTTTTAAACAACTTCTTTGTTTAAGCACTTATTTATGTTGAAACGTACTTGCTATTCTTATTTATTCTTGCTTTTTATTTTAATGTCTTGTGCAAAAAAAGACGAGGTGATTCCTACGGATACTTTGCTTCGTAAAATCGGCACACTTCACCAAAGCATTGATTTTCCCGTTTCGGAAACAGCATTTCAAGCATTGAAATCACAGGAAAAATGGATCCCCCATCCATCCGCGGAAGTCCCAGATTCCGTGTACGCAAATCATACTTTTTTTATTGGAGCTTATTATAAAGAAAAAGGACAGACCGATAGTGCTGCGATATATTTTCAGCATGCGCTAGATGCAGTGGGAGAACGAATTGTCAGGGACCGAGAGATCGATTATTTTCAATTGGCTTGGGACAATTACTTTGATCAAAACAGAATTGGCGATTGTATTACGATCAGTGAACGGTTTAAGGCGGTGCTGAATGAACAAGAAGATTTTGGGGCAATGGCTTTGTATTATTTTTTTAAAGAGAATGAATGCAAAGCGAATAGAGACTACCAAGAGGCTTTATTTAATAATGAGCAACGCATCAAAATGTTGGCCTTGGTACAAGATACCGTTCACCTCGGAGCAGCATTGATTTCGCAAGCACAATCCAAGTATCGCTTAAAAGACAAAGCGGGTGCTTTCGCAATTTTAGATCAACTCATCACACAAGAAGCGCAGTTGTCAGACAATGTGAAGCGGCAACTGTACGGCAATTATGGCGTTTATCTTTATTACAAAGGAGACTTTAAAAAAGCCTTAGCGTGCTACCTAAAAGGTTTGGTATTCACTAAAAAAACGTCAGCGGCGGATAGTAAAAATAGTCGCTTGGCAACGGCGTACTCTAATATCGCTGAAGTTTATTTGGACTTGAAAAAATATGATCAAGCTAGTATTTACATTGATTCTGCTTTGCAGCAAGGGTTCAAAAATATCGATAGCCGCCTGCAAGAAAATATTTTAATTTATCAATTTAGATTAGCCGCAGCGACGAATCAAGACGTCAAGTCGGTAATTAAATATATTAATTCGATTTCGGATTATCAAAAGCAAGAATACAAAACTAAATATAGTAAAGATCTTGATGCGGTAAAGCAAACCAACGAGAAAGCGATGCGACTTTTGGAAGAGAAACGAATGGCAGAAATTAACAATTTGACTTTGCGGTCACGCATTCTCTTTTTACTGGCGATGCTTACTTTATTGATTGCTCTCGTTGTAACGGGAACGCTATTTTACCTCCGGAGAAAGTATAGTTTTGAAAAGCAAAATTTACAAATGCACCAACGATTGTTAAGGTCACAAATGAATCCACATTTTACCTTTAATATTTTGTATACCATTCAAAACATGATTAAGGAAAATCAGTCGGCAGCAATTAAATACCTCTTAAAGTTCTCGCGCTTGCTACGGCTCATTCTCGAAAATTCAGCGTATAATTACGTAGCATTAGAAAAGGAATTAGATTCTTTGACCAAGTATTTAGATTTACAACTTTTACGGTTTCCCGAAAAGTTTACTTACGAGATTAAATTAAAAGGTTTGGAAAAAGATGATTTTATTTTCATTCCTCCAATGTTGCTACAACCATTTATTGAAAATGCGATTGAACATGGTTTCGCAGGTATAAATTATTTAGGAAAAATTAGCCTAAGCCTTACCCTCGCAGCAGAAAACCTCGTTTGTATTATTGAAGATAATGGTGTCGGAATTACCCTTGCCACACAAGAAAAAGCACGGATTAGTTCCACGCAGTTGATTTCAAATTTTTTAATCAAAACGACTAAGCACCAAGTAGAAATTCAGCATAAAAAAGACCTTGATCCAAATGATCACGGAACCCTCATAAAATTTGTAATTCCATTTAAAAATAGTGAAGATGATTAAAGCGATAATTATAGACGATGAAGCCCACGTAAGAAAAGACCTACGGCAAAAAATTGAAACGTACTTTAGCAATGAAATTAGCATTGTAGCAGAAGGAGAAAGTGTTGCTACTGGATTACTTGCACTGGAAAAGTATGAACCACAGTTAATATTTCTGGATATTCATATGTCAGACGGTACGGGTTTTGATTTACTGACCCAAGCACCTACCAAAAACTTTGATGTGATTTTTGTAACGGGTTTTGATAATAATGCGATCAAAGCAATCAAAGTTGGCGCACTAGATTATATCTTAAAACCCGTTGATGAAGACGAACTAAAGGAAGCCGTTGAAAAAGCCATTGCAAACAATACAGAAAAAGACAAAGATCTACAAAAATTGATTGAAATTTCGAGTGAGTATTTCAAAGGGGTAAAAAATAAAAGGATTATCCTCAAAACCTTGGATACCGTTTATGCAGTGTACGAAGACGATATTCTCTACTGTAGATCAGATGGGAACTATACGACTTTTTACACCCAACAACTCGAGAAAATAATCGTCTCAAAACCGATTAAAAAAATTGAAGAAATTCTTTCGGAGGATTCCTTTATTCGTTGTCACCAATCTTATATTGTCAATAAAAAACACGTACTAAAATATAATAAAGAAGGTGTATTGATTGTTCACTTAGATGCTAAAATTCCAGTATCAAGCAGGAGAAAAGAATATGCTTTAAAAAGAATTTTTGATTAAAAATCGAAAATGTTTTGCTTTCGCTTACACAAAAAAATCCTACAGAAATGAATTGAGCGTTAGCACATTTGAACTGCTAGTATGATACTACTACGAATTCCATTATCTTGTATTTAATTAAAGTTGCAAGGTTTTTTGTGTAGCGCTTGAACAGGATAATAGCTGCTATGTAACTCATTTAGACACCTCTCATCAGCCTCTGATTGATAACAAATTATCAAATATTTTTTTCTACACGCAGAAGTGTGGTAAGGATACGTTTACCATGTCTTCAACAAATTACTAGACCTATGAAAGTATTTAAGTTTTTATTTATCGCGCTCATTTTTCTCAATTTACTTGCCTGTCATTCTCAGCGGGAAGAGACTTTATTAGAAATACCGAGTGCTTCCGCAAATGAGATTGCCGTGAACGAACGGCTGCTCAGTAAAGAAGAAATTCAACTCGAAAGAGGAATGCAGTGGACTGCTTTTTTTACGGCTAAAGTATTACAGGACTTTCCTGCTACCCGCTCAGAAGTTGTCAACTTGATCCACGCTGAGGAACAAACGATTCGCCTAGAAGACTTATTAGGACCATCAACTTTAGCACCTACGTTTAAAACTCATTTCTTAGAAATCATTCTTCCGTATTTCGATCCTCAGCCCAAACCGACGGAAGAAGAAGATACGCCTCCTCGGCCAATCATCAGAGGACAAGCTAAGTCTGAAATCGACTTAAATCCACTTAAGCCTGGTGGAACGAACTTCAATTATAACCTTGAAGCTTCCTTGGCGTTTTTAGCATCGATGCTGGAGGAAAACTGTGTGGTACTTTTCTTTCCCAATAATTTAAATTTTGACTACGGTTTTAGCTTGACGTCTACTGCTCATCCATTAACTTTAGCACAAGAGAACCTAGGAATCTTACGATTTGGACCACATCAAATTATCCTCGAAGGAACGAAAAAGAGTATAGATGTAAATGTGAATCAAGCTTACGTAAATGATGGGACAAACGTGATTGTCGCAAGACCTACCCGAAATATACTACATACACATTGCTACTATCCATCGCTCAATTTAATTCATTTTCCCAATTTTTTGAATAATTGAAATAATTCAATTTCCTAAGATTTCTCTCCACGAGGGAGGAACTTATAAATCGTTTAATCTATCCAGTTAGCAGATCTGTTAACTGGATTTTTTTGTTTTCCTTTCTGGTAATAAGGCAATATATTTTTTGCTTTTCCAAATATGAATTAGCCCCTAGCAGTTATGAATTATGACTTGTATCGCAAACTTTTAAAACGCATTTTGAGACGAACCACTTAAGGTCAATGTTTTTTAACTGAATCTACAACTAATGTCAATCCTGTAATGAGCGAACAACTCCACTTCATTCTCGAACAATTGCTTCAGCGCTATCAAATCCATATTCCCTCCGCTGAATTAAAACTACAATTGCAAAGTCATCCTTCGTATCCTAGTCTACACGCTTTGACGGGTGTTCTGACGCATTTTGGAATTGAAAATATCGCCTTGCGTGTACCAAAAGACGAAGCTACTTTGGCACAACTACCAAAATACTTCATTGCTAATGTTTCTTATCAAAAGCATATGGAATTAGTGTTGGTAGAAAAGGAAGCAACTGGATTAAAAATATTTTACGAAAAAGGAAAAGTACTTAAGGTTGAGCTTAGTGGTTTTTTAGAAGCCTGGAATGGTATCGTCGTCGCCATTGAAAAGAATGAAAATTTAGTAGAAAGTACAACGAATCGCACAATTGCAATCAGCAAAAAAACTGCGTTTGCCTTAATAGTAATTCTTTTATTGATCGTTGTTTATTTTCAAGCAAGTACGGTAGCTACAGTTCATTTTTTACTCAGTCTTATCGGTCTTGGTCTCAGCATTATTATCATACAACACGAATTTGGTTTGAATGCTGCAACGACCAATCGCTTTTGCAATTTGTCGGAAACCACGAGTTGCGAAGCAGTGCTACATTCCAAAGGTGCTAAATTATTCGGATGGATAAAAATGAGTGATTTGAGTTTACTCAGTTTTATAAATTACAGCTTAATCTGGCTATTATTTTTTATTAGTGGAATTACCAATTACAGCTTACTTTGGTTGGCAAGTTTATCCGCACTTCCTTTCGTCGGCTACGCGATTATTTACCAAGCAAAAGTAGTTAAAAAATGGTGTCCGTTGTGTTTAACCGTCGCTACTATTTTGATCTTACAAGCAGTACTTGTGGTTACGACACAATTGACGAATGTCTGGTCTTTTCCCAATATTTTGGCGACGGTACTTATTTTATTAAGTATTAGTGGAACGACGTTAAGTTGGCTTTTCTTAAAACCCTTGCTAACAAAAACTTTTGCCTTAGCAAAAATAGAAATGGCTTATTATAAATTCAAACGCAATTTCGATGTCTTCAAAACGCTTCATCGTAAGAATGAAGTACTATCCACAACCACACCGATTGCGGGAGAACTAGTCTTCGGAAATCAAAATGCGGCAGTGCAGCTTTTACTAGTAACCAATCCACTTTGTTTTTATTGTAAACAAGCCCACCGAGACATCGAACAACTACTGCATCAAGCTAAGGATAAACTCAAGCTGACGATTCGTTTTAATGCAAGACCAGCCGAAAAGGAACGGATTGATTATCAAGTAATCACTCATTTATACCATAGTTATCACACCGAAGGTTCGGCAGCTTGCTTAGAAAAATTATCGAGCGTTTACGCAGAAGAAGTAGACCTAGAAGCTTGGTTAGCGACGCAAGAAACTTTGGCAAATAAGAACTACGAAAAAATATTCGAACAACAAGAAGAATGGGGACGAGCCAATGGCATTAATTTTACGCCCGCGTTGTATCTCAATGAACGAGCTTTTCCACAAGCATATCAGCGAAGTGATTTGATTTATTTCATAGAAGATCTAATTGAGGAAGAAGAGATAAGCGCAGCACAAACCTCATCCGCTTCGATTGCCAGCTAAACGCAATAGTATGAAGTTGTTTAATAATTCTAAAAGCAGTTGAGAAAGGCTTTGCCTTCACGCAAGTAAGCAGCGTTTTTTGTTCAAACCTGCCTCTGCCGGCAGGCAGG
>CALFBG010000334.1 GCA_937951685.1 uncultured Saprospiraceae bacterium
CAAGCCCCAGCGTTCCGCTTATAAATAGGTCTCAAACCCGTACAAATAAGTTTCATCCCTATAATAAAACGTACATATGCGTCTCATTTTTTCGCGTTTTCACTCGATAAGTCCAAGAAAATCAATATTTTGGCTGTATCATCCCCCAATCACTAATTATTCATATAAAAAGAGGTTTTAAATGAAGCTACACGATAACAAGTGGATGTTAATCGTATTGTTTTTATTCCCAATCTTAGCAAAATCTAATCAACTACCCGTTTTTCAGTTGGATTCCGTTAAGATTTATAAAAAATTAGCAGCAAACTACGCTAGCTATTGGGTTGATGAAAATGGATCAGTTGATATTGAGGAACTGCTGCGCAAGGAAAAGGAATTGACTTTTCAAGCCGTAGGAACAGGATTGCCCAACCTGAAAAAAGTTTTTTGGTGTAAATGGCAAATACAAAATAATCTCCAAGATCCTAATGCGGTGAAAGATTGGATCTTGGACCTGGGGAAAGGCGATTACATCGAGGTTTATTTTGTTAATCCTGCGGGACAAATCATCGAACATCAGACCGTTGGGGAGTTGATGCCAATGTCTAAAAAATCATTACCTCAAAAACACTTTGTAGAACGAATTCCGCTTTCTTTATCAGCAAATCAAATGATCACGATGTACATTCGCTTGCATCGAATCAGTGGTTTCCCACCACAACTCCAAATGGAGTTATACCAACGAGATTTTTACGAAAGGGATAATTATCATCATCAAGTACCGCTACGTTGGATGTTTTTCGGAATGTTATTCACCTTTTTCTTTTTTGGAATGGGAGTGTTTTTAGCAACGAAAGATCGCACTTTTTTATATTATGCTTTATTCATTTTAGGCCTTGGCGGTTATCTGGTAGATGCCTTTTTTAATGTCTTTGGCAACATCCTTTTCTTTCGAGCATATCCAATGGCAATCATGTATTTAGTCTACGCTTTGGTTACGCTTATGAATGTTTGCCACATCATGTTTATTCGAAGCTATATCAATTCAAAAGTTAACTTTCCGACTTGGGATCGAATGGCTTCCTACGTTGTATTCGTCAATTTGGCGCTACTCGGGGTGGCTTGGGGCATTTATTATTTTACCACGGATGAATTTTTCACCGATAAGATAATTATTCCAATTATTATTCTCAGTTACTTTTTCTTGATTAGTATTGTGATTCCCATTCTCCGGATGAAAAAAGGATCGGTTGAAAATTACATCATTCTCACTTCTACCACTTTATTTACCATCGCTATTTTTGTCAATGCGATTTCTATTTTTAATGGTACTAATTTGAGGATACTCGAAACGCAATTGATTTTGCTGGCGGTCATCTTGGTGTTCTCCTTAGGCTTGGCAATTAGTTTGGCTTACCGGTTTCACCTACACCAAAAAGAGAAATTGAAGTTGATTCGATTGCAAGATCTCAATGCAATGAAAGCGCAATTTTATCAAAACATTACCCACGAATTTAGAACACCACTGACGGTGATCAAAGGAATGGCACAAGAAATACAAGAAGAAATATTGGAAAAGCAAAAGCATAAAATTGCGCCAAAACTAGAAATGATTCAACGCAGTGGAAATAATTTACTCGATTTAATTGATAAATTATTGAGCATGGCAAAGCTGGAGAAGCACCAAATGAAACTCAATTTACAACGTGGAGATTTGCTCGTCTACCTTCGTTATTTACTCGATTCCTTAGCGCCTTTTGCAAAAGCTAAAAAGGTGGAACTTCAATTTGTTTCATCCGTATCCGAGCTATGGCTGGATTATGATGAAGAAAAAATTCGTCAGATTTTCTACAATATTTTATTTAATGCGATTAAGTTTTCGAAGCAGGGCGGCTTAGTCAAAATAACTATTGAAGTCATAAATACGGATCCAAATCCAAATCTCCTCCTCTCCATCAAAGACAATGGAATCGGAATCGCACAAAAAGATCTGGCGCTCGTCTTCGAACGATTCTACCAAGTTCCCAAAACCTTATCTTCTTCTTCCCAAGGATCAGGAATTGGCTTAGCACTCACAAAAGAATTATTGGAATTGATGGACGGAAAAATCGTTTTACAAAGTGAATTGAATAAGGGTACTACGGTTGAGATCAGTCTCCCCATTCATCAAAATCTAGCCGCTCACCCCAGTCCGCATCAGCAAGAAGCAATTAGTGAAGTAAAAGCAGCCAGTACAAAGCAACAGGATTTAGCCGCCATCAAGTTAAATAATTTCCCGAGCGATCCTTCTCGACCACAGGTTTTATTGATCGAAGACAACCCAGATGTTAGGTCTTATCTCATCAGTATGCTAGCAAAGGAATATGAACTTTTTATCGCGGAGGAAGGACAAAAAGGAATTGATATCGCCTTGGAGAAAATCCCCGACTTGATTATCAGCGATGTCGTCATGCCAAATAAAAATGGATATGAGGTCTGTCATATTTTAAAAAATGCCGAACAAACGAGTCATATTCCTATTCTACTATTAACGGCTAAAACCACCAAGGAGGATAGAATTGAAGGATTCACGCAAGGTGCCGATGCTTATCTCATTAAGCCGTTTGAGAAAAAAGAATTAAAACTTATCCTACAAAATATGCTGGCGCATCGCCAAAAAATACAAAAAAGATTAATCGAAGCGCCACCGCAACAGTATGCAACGGTGGAAGATATTTCTGATAAAGATCGACAGTTTTTGAAAAAGATAACAGACTATATTCAAGTCAACATCTCTAATGAAAATCTAGATGTAGCATTGATCCAACGCAGCACGGGCATGAGCCGCCCACAATTGTATCGAAAATTGAAAGGACTCACCGGTTTGTCGCCCGGTGCCTTCCGAAGACAAATTCGCATGAAAACGGCTTATGCCTTATTGTCAGAAAAACAATTATCCGTCAAGGAAGTTGCCTTTGAAGTTGGTTATAAATATCCTAGTCACTTTTCTAAGGATTTTAAAAACCTCTTTGGTGTTTCTCCTAAGGAGGTAGGATAAATGCGTAAGACCTAAAACCAACTACAGGAGGCAAGACAAATGAAATCACTGATTAACTTAGCACCTCGATTCTATACAAAATAGCACACCATTTATTGGTAATATTATTTTGTCTTGATACTTACTTGGATAAAATAGCGCTAAATAATCCTACCGAATCATCACCCCTTTCCGTCCAATAAACGGAATCGTCGTAAAGTTAATTTCATTAATACTGCCCTTGACGAAAACGTATTTCTTATCGTACAGGTAATTATCATATTGGAAGCTTACCCAATACTCATTGGTCAACTCAAATACTTTTACGAGGATCGCTTCTATTTTAACATACTCTAAGGGACCGATTTCGTCGAAGAAGTAACGCAACGAAGAAGTTTTCGTTTCGGAACCATTTAGCTCTCCGTAGCCACGGGTATTGATCAATACCGACTTAATCGGCGCTTCCTTCAAATTAATTAAATAAGTATCCCAGAGTTCCTCGTCTTTAGCATCCTCCTGATCCGTTCGAGGCACAATCGCAATCGCGATATCTTCAACTTTTAATTGCGGAATGTCTTTTTTCATAATAAATGCTCAGTAGAGCGATTTTAGTAGACTGTAACCTTACCTTATAAGATAGCGCTGTAAGCAGTTATGCAAATTGTTAAAGGCTCAGCGTATTTAATAACTTCTGTAGTATTTAATACTTTGTAATTTAAACAGTTCGCGATAAAAAAGGGCAAGAATCAAACCGTAAATTCGAATTCGAAGCACTCCGCAAAGTGACGCTTCAGTTTTTCTTTAACTTCCCTTAAGTCAAGAGGGCTTCCCAATTCTTTTTCCAAAGAAGTAACGGTTTTGTCTGCCTCCTGAATACCACAAGGTACAATATAATTGAAATGACTCAAATCCGTGTTTACATTCAAGGCAAAACCGTGCATCGTCACCCAACGACTCAAATGTACCCCAATCGCACAGATTTTTTTAAAGGGAACTGTCGCCGTCGGATCTTCGAGCCACACGCCCGTATAACCTTCAATGCGTTGCGCTTTAAGCCCATATTCTGCTAATGTACGAATCATTATCTCTTCCAAAAAACGAACATATTTATGAATGTCCGTAAAAAAATGGTCTAAATCAAAAATGGGATACCCCACAATCTGCCCTTCTCCGTGAAAAGTAATGTCTCCTCCCCGATTAATTTTGTGCGCCTGAACACCACGCGCTGCCAATCCCGCTTCGTCAAGCAATAAGTTTTCGGGATTCGTCCGTCGCCCCAAAGTATATACGGCAGGATGTTCACAAAAAAGTAGATAATGCTGTTGTACTTTCCAAGTAGCATCCGTTTCGCTCAACGACCGATTATGGCGCTTCGTTTCAATCAATTCCGCTAACAAATCTTGCTGAATCGTCCACGCAGTTTGATAATCTATTTTCCCTAAATCTTTAAATGTTACTTTTTCCATAGATTGTACACTAATAAGCCTCTTTAGCTGAACAAAGGTATCCTTGTAAGGTTTACGCTATTATAATATATACTGAAGTTGTCTGCTAGTAGCATTGCAATATATTAGGATAATATTAAAAACACTTGCTCTAGTAAAATATTTTAATAAAAATATATACCTTTGCAACTTGATACTTTGCACATCCAACGCAATACGCTGATTCAGCAATCAAAGCTTAGTAAAATACTTTAAATTTTAAGCTAAGTAAAGGTGACAATATACATTGGATGACGTCATAAGCTTGTAACGAATTTTTAATCTAAATATTTATTTAACAAAACCACTAATTAATATGAGAAACCTTAAAC
>CALFBG010000335.1 GCA_937951685.1 uncultured Saprospiraceae bacterium
TTTCGAACTCTTTTTACCCGCTTCAAGCAATTTCCGATTTTTAGAACTTATTGACTTTACATATCGCTTTTTTCGACTCATTTGCCAAATTTAATACTTTTAATTTTATTATCAAATTAATTATGTAAACCTACTTAAGTAGGTTTACCAAATAGATTGGTGATTTTGACGGAAGAAAATTTTGCTTCAATCGAGGTGAAAAATGCAGGAAACCTAGTGGTTTTCAAGGCTTTTTAACGAAGAGTGAAATAAAATTTACTCGTCATAAATTAGTGAATTTATTAGGTAAACCTACTTAACGGTATCATTATCTATAAATAAGGTTTTGCTGGCATTTAATGCTACCAGCAAAACCTTAATTTCGAAGTTATGTTACAATGGAAAGTTTGGTGAGAACTCTTATTTCTTCAAAAGCTTGATGTTTTTAATCGTGAGACCTTGTTGTAGTTCTAAAAGATAAAACCCGGCACTTTCCGTGGAGAGGGAAAAGTTGAGTTTGTTTTCTCCCAGGTAAGGAACATAATTTTCTTTTCGTATGATTTGACCAATCGCATTGTACAAACTGAGGGTAATGGTTTCGGTAGATCCACTCGAAAACTCAAGGAATACTTGCTGCCGGACTGGATTTGGATAGCTTCGGTGGAGTTGAATACCGGCTTGTTCGAAGCGCACATAAACGATGTCGCTGTATTCAAATGCACCCGAAAAATCTACCTGCTTGAGGCGATAATAATTATGATTGCTAAAAGGTGCCGTATCCAAGAATTGGTAATACTGATTGGTTGCCGTTGTACCTGCTCCGTGTATCGTTCCTATTTTTTCAAAATTTCGACCATCGGTAGCTCGTTCCAATTCAAAATGGCTATTATTTTCTTCTGAAGCGGTAGACCAGTCTAAAACGACTTGCTGCTCTTTTTTGTTTGCCGTAAAATTTAATAAATCAACAGCGAGAAATGGTAGCGTTTTAAGCTCAATTTTATAAGGAACGATCCAAGAGTTATACTTCACATCATTGTTTATTACTCTTATATGATAACTAGCTCCCGGCGTATAGTCACTGGGAGAAAGCGTAATATTGGTAGTCGTATTGGCACTAAAGACGACGAAGTCACTAGCATTGCTAGTCATGCTTTCATAATTACTAGGGTTTTCAAAGAAATCCATTCGTCCTCCTAAATCTCCCGGGGTAATACTGATGCATAAATCGCCAACCGCATCCGCAGGAACCGTGAACTTAAACCAGTCTACATCGGTAGTGGAAGTACCTTCGGGGGCATTATTGGGTCGTACTTGTGCCAATGCTGCGTAGGCTAAGCTATTGTTTACCTCAAGATCCCATGCAAAAATGGGGTAATCACTTTCATCTAAGGCACGAATGACAACGTTGGGGTCGTCATCAATGGCAAGGTGGTTGAGGTTACCAAGAATAGTATCCGCTAGTCGATGCGGCACACCGTCCGTTGGATAAGGCGTATTGCCATTATAAAGCCATTGGCGAGATAAGTCGACCACCAAATCGTCTCCCGTTCCTACGTCAGATGTAATCCAAGTATATTTTAAATTTGTGGGTAGCGCCATAATTGGATTATCATAAGTTCCATCCCAAGCATCCCCACTACCCGCAATATTAATTCCTGTAATGACGTCGTTTTCGTCACCATCACAGTTTACATCTACATTCCAGTAACCGGAAAGATCATCCTCGTTTCCACCAAATAAATAAGCGCCGGGGCAGGAACCTAAGCCCAAAAAGCCACAACTGAAATTGGGCGCATAGCTATAACGTAAATCCCGAGTAGCTTCCGAAAAAAGGTCAGGAAGTGGATCTCTTACTTCTGCTGCTTCGTCTTGCAAGAAAGGCCAAGCATTGCCAAACAAATTACTACCTAAATGCGGTGTCGTCGTCGTTACTAATTTTGCAACCTGATGACCGTCCGCCAGACTTGGATTCACCCACCAAATAGGGGAATTATTTTCTTGGCGTTGCAAATACTCGCGCGCTTGCAAGCCACCCATAGAATGACCAACTAAAATGACTTTAGTTTTGTTGGGATTAGCTTGTAAAACTTTGTCGATCATTTTTCCCAAAGCATATCCTTGCTTGTACGTAGCAGATTCGTTGCTATCCGATTCGGTAAACCCCGGAGAATCTCCACCGTTGACTTCTAAAATTGGATTACTAGGATTTTCATTCCAAAAATTTTCAAAATTAATGGAGTAAACACATCCGGGAGCAAGATCATTTGTTTCATTTACAAATTGGACCAAAACGTCATCGTCACTCGTTCCTTTGATACCATCTGCCCCCCAAATATCGGTGCTAGTTGTTGCGTTGAGGACGGCGTGAAAAACATCAGCCCGTGGACCCCAAATATTCTTGAAACGGGTATTGTCAATTAGACCAGAAAAAGTGCCTTGGTTTCCGGTATAACCATGCATGAAAATAATGGGATAAGCACAATCGCAGGTTTGAGCAAAGCTCGTATTCAGCGAAAAGCTACTACAAAATACGCCCAAAGTAAGTACGAAGTGTTTGAGCAAACGAAAGTAGTTTTTGTTACGTATCATAAGTTTGTGTTGGTATTAGATCGTTTGTACTGAAAAATCCTTAAAGAGATGAGGCGTTTGGAGTGAGGCATAGTAGTAAATACCTTACCCTAAAGTTAACATATTTTTGCCGCCTGAAAAAATTTTAACCCAAAATATTATTGTGAGCACTAGCTCGTATGGTGTCGTTATAGCATTCTGTAAATAAGTAGCCTATCTTAGGCAATCTCATGGATACTTAATTGAATAAAAGGACGTTATATCCAAGTAAATTCCTTTCGGCACACTGCCAAAATCAAACTTCGATACCAAACTTGACACGTAGCTCATCCTTATTTATGCGGACTGTAGTCTTATTGATCTTTATATTGGCTTGTACATTCTCCGGGGATGCACAATCTTATTTCCCGATCAAGGTTAATCAAAAATGGGGATTGATGAAGGGGAATGGAAGCATTTTTCTTCCCGCAAGCTACGATGCCATCGGAGAATTTCAGCGCTTTGGTTACGCTGTTATCCAACGCAATGGAAAAGTAGGTTTACTAAATCAAGCCGGAAAAGAGATCATCGCTCCTCATTATGGTGACCTTCGGGTATTGGATTCTAATTTGATTGCGGTGATGCACGAAAGGGCTTGGCAAGTAATCAATTTGGCAGGAGAAGTTATCTTAGCAAAAGGTTACGAACGCGTGCGAGTTTGGGAAGGTGGCTTACTTAGTTTTAGAAAAAATCGGCGTTGGGGACTAGCGAGTCAGGCGGGGACTATTATTTGTCCAACCGTTTACGATGGAATGGAACTTTTGTATCCCGGTTTTTTTAAAACTAGAAAAGGGGATCAATATGGGCTAATTGATACCAAAGGGAAAGTAATACTTCCTTGTGCATACGAAGCCATCCAACACGATCAAGGACAACTTTTCTTTTTCAAAAAAGAAAAATATTGGGGAGCGGTTAATGCGGAAGGGAAACAATTAATTAACGCTCAATTCAATAGCTTTCGACGATTGTCTAAAGATTTCTTTCAACTTTTTCGTAAGAAAAAAAAATACTTATACGGCGTTCGGGCAGGGCAAGTGCTTACCAAAGGAGAGTTTGATCATTTTTATAATTTTAAGGCCGCGGGTATTCTTTGTAAAAAGAATAAAAGACTAGGACTCATGAACGTGGATGGTCGCTTGTGTTTGCCCGTTGAGTATGAAGAAATTCAAGATTGTTGGGCTGGTTTTTTTAGAGTGAAAAAAGAAGGACAATGGGGCGTTGTTAATGCTCAACATGAGTTTGTCATTTCGAGGGTGTACGATTATATCGCACCCATCAATCACCGGATGTGCATGGTCAAAAAAGAAGAACGTTTTGGTTTGCTGAATTTTGCGGGGGAAGTCCTCGTCCCCGTTGCTTATGATCGAATCGTTATCGAAGATCAGCGGATAAAAGCTTACCAAGGAGAACGCTTACAAGTTTTTTATTTTGATGAAAAAGGAGCACTCCAGCAAGAACAAGATTTACAAAATCATTTTTCAATTAGGATTGCGGGAACGGGACCAACACGAACAAACTTCTCCGTCGATACGACGCCCGTGATGAAAAAGTTTGAATGGTTTTATGCACCGCATAAAGACAAATGGGGCTTACGTCGCTTGGATAATGGTGTCGTACAAATCGAACCTAGTTTTGATCAGGTACTACCGATGCCTGCCTACGGATTAACGATTGTCGGCATAGAAAAATTGAATACCATTGATTTTGATCGGACGACTTTTCGATTTGAAATGGTTTATGGCGTCGTCAGTCATGAAATCGGAAAATTAGTCACCAAAGTTGATTTACTGGATATCCGCTTGACCGATTTTGAAAAAGGTCACCCGACGGCAAGGATTATCTTCGAAACGGGACGACACGGTTTAATGACGCGTCATCCAATTGGAAAAATTGTACAAAAAGATTTTGCCTACATCGGAAGCTTCAAAGAAGGACGCGCTCGGATGAGTATTCGCGGTAAACTTTCTGGAAGCCTCAAGGCCAAGGAATACGCGCTAGAAAAATTAGAAGATTATCTCAACGGAATTACTGCTGCAAATTATCGCGTGGATTATACCTTGCACGATCGTTTTTTTGCAAGAGATGCCAAACTAACTTGTGTGGATTGTAGTTTTGGCTACCTCGATACTTCGGGGGAAATTATGATCCCCACCGAGTATCGTTTTGCTAGAGATTTTGTAAATGAAGTCGGAATTGTTGCGCAAGCTGGGAAATGGGGCGTTCGCGGTAAGCAAAACGAAATGATCCTCCCTTGTGCTTACGATGGAATCTCTTTTCTGGAAAATACTAAGCAACAAATTTTAAAACTAGAGCAGCAACGCAAGCGCTACGGATTACTAGATACTTTAGGAAATATGCGCATCAAGCTATTGTACGACGAAATCGGTCAGTTTAGTAATAATCTCTTAGCCGTAAAAAAGCAAGGACTTTGGGGTTTTGTTGATCAAGCGGGTAAGCTTGTTGTTCCTTGCCAGTACCGAGCAGTACGCGCTTTTCAAGAAGGCTTTGCGGCGGTTAAGCAATCAAGTAAATGGGGCGTGATTGATCGAACGGGGCGGACACGCATTGATTTTAAATATACACGCATCGGTGATATGCAAGAGGGCTTAATTTGGGCGCAATTGCCCGGAGAAGTCCATTATTTTAACGCTCAGGCTAAAGTGATTATTCGAGGTGATTTTGAGCGTGCAACGAATTTTAGCGGTGGGGTAGCACGCGTCTATCAGGAAGGGAAATATGGTTTGATTGATCCGCAGGGAGAATTTGTACTACGACCTAAATACAGTCATATCGCTCCATTTAACGATCAAGGTTTGGCGGTAGTTCGCTACGGAAAAGAGCGTATTCGCTACGGCTTGATCAATCGACAAGGTGTACTGGTCACTCGACGTAGTTTTAAAAAGATTCGTGCGTTCAAGGAAGGTTTTGCCGCCGTAAAATATCGAGATGGTTATGGCTTTATCAATTCGCAAGGGGAGTTGGTCATTCCGTCAATTTATAGCCGGGTGAGTGATTTTTCGGAAGGGAGAGCGACGGTACAGCGCAAGGGAAAGTGTGGTTATATTGATCGAACGGGAGAGGAGGTTATTCCTTTGGACTTTTCGAAGTGCTTGGATTTTGCGGATGGGAAAGCAGTCGTTTATAAAGGCTATCGCAAAGGTGGAATCATTGATCGCAACGGAACTTATATCATCGAACCAGAGGTGGATCGATTGCTCGACTTTAGTGATGGAAGAGGCTTAGTGCGCAATCCCAATGCTCAATTTTACTACATTACCGACGAAGCGAAGCAACACCAAGCGACCACCTATCAGCAAGCCGGTAAATTTCAGCACGGCGTAGCAGCAGTTCAAATGAACAATCGCTGGGGCATGATTAACCAAAAGGGAATCGCCATCGTTCCACCCAAATTCGATGAAATAGAAGTCTTTCAAAATGGCTATGCTAAAGTGGCAATGAAACAGTTCAGTGGCTTGAGTAATTTGCGTGGAGAGATTATTGTACCAACCAATTTTGAATACATCAGCTACGCAGGAGAAGGTTTATTTCGAGTAGAACAAGGAGACAAAATGGGGTATTTTGATCTTACAGGGAAATGGGTCTGGCCCTTACAATAATAAAAATCCCGAATCATCAAGTTGACAATTCGGGATTTAGTGAGTTTAACTTGCCTCCTCTTTTGCACCGCCTCTTCGTTGCTCAAATCTTTACTTAGCAAAGGCT
>CALFBG010000336.1 GCA_937951685.1 uncultured Saprospiraceae bacterium
CTCGGATCGTAGTTATCAGCCGAAGGATCCGTACAGCCGTATGTAGCGTAATAACAACTACCATCATCCATCGTCGCACTCGGATCGTAGTTATCAGCCGAAGGATCCGTACAGCCGTATGTAGCGTAATAACAACTACCATCGTCCATCGTCGCACTCGGATCGTAGTTATCCGCCGAAGGATCCGTACAACCGTAATAAGAATAATAACAACTGCCATCATCCACCGTCGCACTTGGATCATAGTTATCCGCTGAAGGATCCGTACAACCGTAAGTAGCGTAATAGCAACTACCATCGTCTACATTTGCATTGGGATCGTAATTGTCTGCGTAAGGATCCGTGCAACCGTAGTAGGAATAATAGCAACTGCCATCATCCGTTGTTGCATTCGGGTCGTAGTTATCTGCGGAAGGATCCATACAGCCTGCGTATTCACAAGAGCCATCGTCAGTCGTCGCATTTGGATCAAAATTAAGTGCGGCCGGATCCATGCAGCCACCACATTCGCAGTGCAATAATACACTGCCACCAGAACCTCCGTTGGATACGCTAATCGTTATTCTCAAGTCATTCCCTTCCATCGCACTAGTCCAGCTGACATTCTCACTCGGTAAACCACTCGTAGGAATTGGAGCATAAAGCATCATTTGATCCCCTGCGCCAGCAGTATAAGGGTTTGAAGGTTTATTTTGGGAAGTAATCGATCCACTATTTCCTCCGCCATTCATCGTTTCTTCAAACTTAAGGATGTACTTCGTTACCTGCCATTCATCTTGTATTTTTTCACATTTTCCTTTTACACTAACTTGTATTTGATGATTTCCTCCGGTAAGATTAGGTACTTGGATCGTAGTCGTTTCGGTAGTGGTACAATCTTCTGGCTCGTTGGCAAAAGCAAAGTCGAGCGCGTTTACAGGTAAGGGAATAAATGCGTAAAGCATAAAACAAGTGAGTAATAAAAATCTATGCATAGTTAGAGGTTTGACGAAATCGGTCAACACTGAGGAAAGAAGGTTTGACCCGATTTCAGGATTGAGAAATAAATATAGGACTAGGACTTGTCTCTTCCATAATTCTCTACGGAAGGAATATCAGTTGCATTTAACAGCAAAGCGGATGAAAGCTGAGTTGAGCTTCGAAAGCACTATTTCGAGGCTTAAATTCCATAAAATAATATGTTCTTCTTAAGCGGGATACAGAGGAAAGCTTACGTGATCATTGTTACAAGATAAGTAAATATGGGGAGAGCAGTTTAGAAGCACCGCATACAAATTAGCTACAGACAAAAGACTTCCTTATTATTAAACAGTAAAAGTCGTCTAAGTCAATCTAGTAGTCGTCGTTTCGAAAAGCTATGCTGACTTTTTCGTAACTTTTAAATTAACCATAGTCTTGTTCTGCTTATTTTTTTAATAAAAAAATACAAGCCCTAAGGTTAGGACTTTTTCCGGATCAAAAGGATAACAAAACACAAGCCTTTTCTTTAAGAGGATCCGCTAATTTTGATTTCATCAACCAAAAAATGTATCGTTCTGGAGTATTCCTTTAATGGGTTTTTCTTTACCTTTACCAGCAAAACACAAAACTTTTGCACATGAAAACTTTGCTAACCTTAATCTGCTGCTGTAGCCTTACGATTACACTCTTTGCACAACCACTGTCTCCCAAATTTAATACTTTCGTTGATGCACCGCGTGGCTTAGCGGTAACGGATATTGATGGTGATGGCGACCTAGACGCTATCACTACCTCACTCTGGCAGGATAAAGTGATCTTGTTTAAGAATGACGGCTTTCAAAGCTTTACAGAACATACTGTTTTATCAGACGAAGATCACTTGGAAAATGTTATTGCGGCAGATTTAGATCAAGATGGTAATATGGATATGCTGACGGCGGGCAGTAGTTGGGATCACGGAATTGCTTGGCTAAGAAACGACGGAAACGAAAATTTTACGGCTTATACGATTTATGATAACTACGACGGAGAAAGTATTTTTGTAATCGACATGGATAGTGATGGTGACTTAGATATCGTTTCTGCAACTTCCTCTTTCGGCGACACTAGAGTGCTTTGGCACGAAAACAATGGGAACCAAAATTTCACACATCATCTTTTAGCAACCGTAGAAGATGAAATAATGGATGGGATGAAAGCTGCGGATATAGATAGCGATGGCGATCTGGATATCATTGGCGCCGGTTGGTACGAAGGAAGAATTCGATGGTACGAGAATGATGGCAATCAAAATTTCACTCCAAGTATCCTCGCCAGCAACTTAAATTATGCACACGATGTATTCGTTGCAGATATGGATGGCGATGGCGACATGGATGTCATTCCGAATTACTGGGGTTCCTTAGTTTGGTTAGAAAATGATGGGAACCAAAGTTTTTCCGTAGTAAATATTAACGGTGCTTCGGCAAGTAGTGCTTATCCCATTGATAAAGATAACGACGGAGATATGGATCTCGTCGCTATTTCTGCAACAACAATTAGCTCAAAAGTTAAGGTTTTTACCAATAATGACAATCAATACTTTTCAGAAACGATCATCTTCTCAACTGGTTCGATTAACAATGGTAGTTTTCTTAGTCGCATGATTCCTGTTGATGTAGCAAATGATGGCGACCTAGACTTCTTCGGAATCAATTTCAATGGGAATGCGTTTCGGTACTATGAAAATTATGAGTTCGTTGATAATGATTTGGATGATGATGGTTTTGAAAATGATGTAGATTGCGATGATACCAACGCCAATATCAATCCTGACGCCATCGAAATCCCCAATAATGATATCGACGAAAATTGCGACGGCATACTTTTAATCATCGACGAAGATAATGATGGTTTTAATTCGGACGAAGATTGTAATGATGATGATCCCGACATTAATCCCGACGCTACAGAAATTCCAAATAACGACATTGACGAAGATTGTAATGGCATTGCTCTAATCATCGACGTAGATAACGATGGTTTTAATTCGGACGAAGATTGCGATGATGATAACCCTAATATCAATCCTGATGCAACAGAAATTCCCAACAACAATATCGACGAAGATTGCGACGGAGAATTTTTAATCATCGATGAAGATAATGACGGCTTTAATTCGGACGAAGATTGTAATGATGATGATCCAGCGATCAACCCCGACGCTACAGAAATTCCAAACAACGACATTGACGAAGATTGCAATGGCATCGCTCTAATCATCGACATAGATAACGATGGTTTTAATTCCGACGAAGATTGTGATGATAATAATCCTAACATCAACCCTGATGCAACAGAAATCCCTAACAACAATATCGACGAAGATTGTAATGGAGAAGATTTCCTTGTCGCAACGCAAGATCTAAAGGATTTAGGAATTTCTATTTATCCAAATCCAGTAGTTACGCACTTAGCGGTTGACGTGTCCAATAGTAATGCAGGAAGCTATGAACTAAAACTCTTTACCGCTACGGGACAACCACTCTGGTCTAAAACAATTATTACTAGCCAACAAATTAATCTGCAATTTCTACCCAGTGGTTTTTACCAGATTCAAATCATCGAACGAGCTACGGGCAAACGAGGAAGTGCCAGCTTGATCAAACAATAATAGCTTTAAACGCTGATCTGGAGATAAATGTACCACACAAAAAATAATCCTGAATACTAACACTTTAGCATTCAGGATTATTTTTTATAAAAGAGATACGCTTTTAATCTTCTTCCAAACCTTCAACAAAGTCCGTAAAACAAACCGCAAGATAAATCAACTCACATTCTGAATAGTAAGCATATACACATCCTCGTTTAGGACCTTTTAAACAAATGCAAATATTACCACCCAAGATACGACCAATAGTCAAATGATCTGGCGGTAATACTCTTTCACTCAAGGCAATGTAAGCCGCTACGCTATCCTCTCCTTCGTTTAAATTAAAAAATTTGTACAAAGCATATTCATCGTCGCCGTCAAAAAAAACTTCATCCGCTACGGGTACTCCACCGTTGTATTTCAACATATGAGTTTTGTAATCTTCGGTAAGTTTATAACCATATTTCTCCTCAAAGGCAAGCAAATCAGTCATCGTAATTGCACGATTTGATTTTTCAAATTTTATCATTTTCGTTTTTTATTTTAAACCAATTTCTAAATTTCAACAAACGCATTATCTTATAAAGATACGAGAAAATTAGAAGTAGTTCATAACTAGCAAACTAAAACTTACGACGCATATACCGCTACCGCTCGCTTAAAATGTCCGCGCATTCGACGACGTAACTGCCTAGGCTTAAGCACCTCAATCGAAGCCCCGAAACCCAAAAGTAAGCGTTCTAATTCTAGATTCAAATTCAACTCTAGCTGAAGAATTACCGAACCATCTTCTAAGCGTTCGAGCATTTGCTGGGAAGCGTGAAAAGGCTTGGTCAGTACATAAGGTGCATTCTTCCTGTCTATTTTCAATACAACGGTATGCAAATGCTCGTCACCAAATACCGTTACCCCAATAGTATTTTTATAATAACTATCCCCATCAAAGTTTTCCTTGAGATAAGGTATCGTCGAGTCTTCCTCCACGGATAACAACCGATCTAAAGCCAAAGTCATTACCCCAGCTGTTGCTTCTTTTTTTCCAACCAAAAACCATCGGTTATTATATTCTTTCAAAATAAAAGGATGAAAAGAAAAAATGTTAGGCGCGCGCGCAGAAAAAGATTGGTAAGTAATTGCTAATACTTTTTTCTTGAGAATGGCTTGATAAAGTTGATCTAAAAAACTAAGTCCTTTTAAATTTTCATTTTTATCTAAATGAATAATCGAAGTCTCCTGCGTTTGTTCTGTATAAACTTTATCCTCTAGTCGTTGAATAATACCGCCCAATTCGGCAAACAAGGAAAAATCTTTGAATTGCTTCAGCATGGATACCGTTTCACTCAAGACTTGCATATCATTTTCCGTTAAGGGAATATGCTTAATCGAGTAACCTTCTTCTTCGTATTTATAGTACTTCCGATCGTACACTACGATGGGCGCGTTGTAACCCAATTTATCACTACGCATCATCTGAATATCCAATTGTACCGTGCGCTTACTCACATTTGTATCTTTCCCTTCGTATTCATACAAGGCATCAGAGCAAGCATCGATCAAATCTTCGAGCGTCCACTTTCGGTAATTATTTTGCAAACATTGGTCAATTGTTTT
>CALFBG010000337.1 GCA_937951685.1 uncultured Saprospiraceae bacterium
GAAGTTGTTTTAAAATAGGTAGATGATTTATTTGCAAGCCATTGATTTCCAATATTTCAGCTAATTTTTTTCCCGTAGCTATGGCTACGAAAAAAAAATGGAGCTTCATCTTGAAAACCAAGCGCTTACAACTAATTTCAACCCCTATTTTAAAACAACTTCAGTCTTATAATTAAAATGTCACGCTGCTCGCGCTTGGAAAAGAAGTAGACTTTTTATTACCAAGCTTTTATAAAAACGCTTTTATATCTCTGTCTCAAATTTTGCAACTTATGGTTGACTATATTGTTTTTCCACCCTGCAAAAATCACAATTTACATAAAATCCTAGCGGGATGAAACCTTCGCAAAAATAGAAATCTAGCGCCATTAAAGCTCCGTAGGTGCGAAACCATTTGTTTGCAGACTTGGTACTTAACTATTTCCCCTTCCCTTCCAATAAAACCAAAATCGTGTAAAACATAATTTTAAAGTCTAAGCCCAAAGACATATTTTCAATGTAGAGCACATCAAATTTCAAGCGTTGCAACATCTCGGGAACACTCGAAGCGTAGCCATATTTGACCATTCCCCAAGAAGTAATACCGGGGCGCACTTTAAGCAAGTGTTTGTAATGCGGCGCTTGTTTTACGATTTGATCAATATAAAATTGGCGCTCCGGTCGAGGACCGACCAGAGACATTTCTCCTTTCAGCACATTCCAGAATTGTGGCAATTCGTCTAAGCGAAATTTACGCATCGTTTTTCCCCACGAGGTTATCCGGTCATCTTTTTCGTGCGACAATTGTGGCCCGGCAGCTTCCGCATCAACGAACATCGACCGAAACTTATAAATGGTAAATGGTTTGCCGTTCAGGCCAATTCTTTTTTGGTAAAAAAACAAAGGACCATCCGAGGATAAACGAACGCGAATCATGATATACAAATACAATGGAAATAAAACGACCAGCATAAACGACGACGCTAAAATATCCAGCAGCCGCTTCACGAGCTGTTGCCAACGCGGCATTAAATCTTGTTTGATTTCAATCAAAACCGCCCCGTACACGTGGTTCATTTTTACCGTTCCCAACATAATATCGTACATATCAGGAATAATTTTCACTAAAACTTGATCGCCAAAATCAAACAGAATATTCATGATTTCGCGTAAGCGATTGTGCTCTGAGGTTTCAATCGCAACAATCACTTCTTCCACTCCATTCTCCTTGATCACTTTGCCCAAGTGTTCAATTTTTCCAAGTTTGGGTAAATGCAAAAGTAGTTCGTTGGTACTTCTTCCATTACTATCAATAAAACCAATAAATTTATTACCCAATCCTTTTTTCAATCCAGCAATTTCTTCGTACAGTTCTAAGGCATTTTGGTTTCCACCAATAATAATCGTATTGTAACTAACCAAGCCCGCCTTCAAACGCCGACTAGCGCGCGTCAATAAAATCATCCGCACAATTGCGGTAAAGCTAAAGTGTAATAAAAATAAGGTGCAAAAAGAATGGTAATAATCTCGCGGCTCCGGCACAAAGTCATCTAAAATCAAAGTAAAAAATAAAAAGATGACGCCAATAAACGTTAGAAAAAGCGTACGGGTGAGCGTCGCCAAACGAGAGAGTCGGTAGATATCTTGGTACTTATCAAAAATGGAATAAAAGAGCACCCAACCTACCGGAATGAGAATGATCCCAAACCAAAAATTTTGGTCTTGCAACACCGATTCATCCAGCGGCGCCAACTCCATTTTCTTACGGTACAGAAAAAAGCAAGCCCAAGCGATCATAGCTGTCAAAAAATCAGCTAGTCTGTAGGTAAAGTTATCAATTCTTCGCTGCTTGGTCATAAATGATTTTCTCTGTATTGCTATTTTTTACGGCGGAAGTATGGTCTTACAAGTAAGTATTTCCAGTCGGTTTCCAGAATACGGATAAAACGAAACGCGTACTTTTACTCGTGAATCAATTTGATATTATCCAAGTAAAGCGTTCCCTCCTCTTCATCTACAGGTAAAAAAGCTCTAAAAACAACTTGTAGGTTGAGGAATCCTTCTTGTCTCATTTCCGTCACTTGCGTTGTCAAGTTAAAGTAAATCTTGTTCCAATCATCCTTTACATTGACGCCTCTTTCGTAACGCGACACCGGAGCTTGTATTTGTGAATATCCGCGTAAGCCAACTTCAATAATCACGGAAGTCTTATAATTAAGTTCTAAAAAAACCGGTCTAAAGTTGGATGGAAATCCAGCATAAGCTACATCTGCGCCCACTTCAAAAAGAGGATTCGCACGCGTAAGGGTAACTTTTCCCGATTTCTCTTCAAAAGCTTCACTCCCCGTGATCAACTCAAATGCAGTTTCACTACTCCCATCTAAATCTTCCCGAAAGATCGTTCCCAAATCAAAGTCATCCATAACCGCAAATGTCACCGTTGGATTATAAGTTGTTTTGGGATAAATGGTATCTATTTTTGCGCCGACCAAAGTTCGTACCTCCTCGTGTTCAAGGTAAAAAGGATAAATATCCGGTTCGCTATTCACCCCATTTTGCCGAATGCCTGGAAAAATTTTAATCTCTTTGGCTCCTGAAGCTAATACAGGAACCGTTGCGGGTAAACTGTAAGCTCCCAGTGATTGATCATCAACAAAAAGCCAAGCTTCTGTAATTTTTTCGGCGGAACTACCTTGTACGTCCGCATTCGTCGTCAGCTCAAAAGGTTCTAAATGTATATATGCAGGTATTTCTTCTGGTCCTTTATCACAAGCACTCAGCAGGAATAAATTGGCAAGCCCGACGAGTATCCATAATTTTTTTGACATCATTAATATTTTATTTTTCTTTCAATAGGGAAGTTGTTTAAAAACTCCAAAAATGTTTACGAATTGATCTTTTTGTCCAACTTTTCAGCTCTTTCATCCTCCGTAGCGCTGCTACGAACTCCAAAAAGAGCTTCAACCTGAACAAAAATCTCTGCTTACTTGCGTGAAGGCAAAGCCTTTCTCAACTGCTTTTAGAATTATTAAACAACTTCCATATAAAACGCTTAGATCGGAATGCTGAAGCAGTGTGCTTTACAGCTAAGTGCCTGCTTAGTTATTGAAATAAATTACAATTTTAGGAATAAAAATGATCAATCCTACTACGGCGGCACCAATTGCCATGAAGAGTACGGCTCCGGCAGCTACGTCTTTGGTTTTTCCAGCCAATGGATGATGATCCGGGGACACTAGGTTGGTAAGACTTTCCAGTGCCGTATTAAACGCTTCTGCGCAAAATACGGCAGCAATTGCTAGACTGAGCAGACACCATTCTGTAGGGGAGACCTTAAAGAATAATCCTGCTCCC
>CALFBG010000338.1 GCA_937951685.1 uncultured Saprospiraceae bacterium
CGGTAAAGCTTCCATAGAAAAGCGGAATTTGGCATGACCAAATTCCGCTTTTTTTATGCGACTAATTTTATTCGCAAAAAAGGTTTCTTATAGAAGTTGTTTTAAAATAGATCTTAATACCTACACCTGCCGGCAGGCAGGGCTAAAGCATTGCAATCCAGTACTTCAGCTTTTTCTCGTCACCGCAGCTACGGCTGCATAAATTCTGAACAGCATTTACCGCTTGCGGATGGGATGCAAAAGAGCTTCGTCCTGACTTACAAGCCTTCACCTTCGGTTGCTAACATCATTTTAAAACAACTTCATTCATAAGAAAAAAGTAGCGGCTAAAGATTTGTTGAAAAAATGCTAAAAAAACTCGCTAAAAAAAATATTGGAAATCTGGAAACGACATAGAAATTAGCTTTTGGGGAGGGAATTCCCACCCACAGCCACCGCCGCCCCGGTTTTCATCAAACCGGGCATTCCAAATATACCACCATCAGGCTTGCTGGATGTCGCTTCCAACAAGGTAATATATCGAGTAACTGTTTGGATCTAGAAAAACAGCCTGTATTTATAAGATCTTCAAAACTCAAAAAATCCATAAAAATTAGATGTTTATTTTTTCAAAAAAAATAAAATGGTACTTCTGTGCGGGTAAATAACAGGGAAGAACAACAAGAGCGATCAATTTATTTTCGACCCTTTTGGGAGAAGACTCTACTCCCTTTCGGAATCATCCCCAATCATGCAGCTAAAAGACAAAGCAGTTTGCAATGCATGAGCTTATACTTTAAATTACAGCACAAAAAAACGGCTTTTTCTTATAAGAAAAAGCCGTTTTGATTTTTTTGAAAACGCCCAACTAGTGGGTAATAATTATTTTCTTTGTTTGTGTCTGATCTCGATTTTGCCAACGCAGCAAATAGATTCCTACTTCGAGTTGGCTGAAATCTAAATCTTCTGCGGTAGTATTAGAAAATTCGAAAGTCTTGATTTTTTTTCCGTCAAGGCTGTACAAACTTAAATATTGTTGCGTACTTGCGTTGGAAAATTGTACGGTGAATCGACCGTCAGAAGGATTGGGAAAGACGGTGAAACTATCGGAAAATACTTCTTCTTCCAAACGAATACGATTGATCGAGCCATTAATGGTAAAACGATGGGTCGCGGAATAATTAGACCAAGTGTTTTGACAAAATGAACCTAATTGATATTCGTAAATCTGATTGGCTTGAATTCCTTCAATGGTAAACTGCTCTGTCGGACTGATGATGACCATCCAATCCATTTCGCCTAGCGCTCGGTAACGAACACGGTAAGTATCGGCATTCGTTAAGGTATTAATTTGGATTTGTACAACGTCATTGCCAATCGGAGTAACACCAAATGGCGTAGGACGATTGCAACTCGTATCGTCCGTCGTAAAGTAATAGCGATCACTCCAGTCCGTCCAACCATTAGGACATCTTGTTCTCAAATGATACTCGTAAGTTTTGTTTGCCACCAAATTCGTCAAGAGTATCGTCGGATCAAAAGTAGGAATCGGCGTCCAAGCATTACCCAAACTGGGATCTCGATAAATAATCAAATAACGAGAAGCATCCGTAACGGTTTCCCACGAAATGCTTACATCGTCCCCCTGATATTGAACGCTAGAAGGAATTGTCCCCCTGCAAGCGTCAAATTTTACCGTGTAGTCTTCTACTTCGCCGTAAGCAAACTGCCGACAAGGCAACGGCGCTTCGTCAAAACTCATGGCAATTCGCATGGTACGCGTACCCACTACGTTAAGTGGAAGAGTAATGCTACCACTTAACGGACCGCCGAGAGCAGCATTCGCATAAACTTCTTCTCCAGTATCCTCAAAGTCACCATCCCCGTTAAAATCGATCCAAATACTCCAAAACTGGTTGTAAGCTTGGTCACTATAACCTGGCGTCAAAGTAAAATTATTGCTAGTTCCTGTCAATAGATCAATGACCTGATCTGTAAAATCTGTATAACCTGCAGCGTCGGAGGGATTCGAGAAATTATTGAAATTAACATCCGCAATCCATTCGTTGGAAGCGTCTAAACCCGCGGAGCTACAATCGGTACAAGGCGCATCACAGCAAGTAACACTTAGTGCTTTCTTCCAAGGTAAATCTGCTTGGCAACCAGCATCATTCCAACTTCCCGTTTCGCCATCACTATAAGTTCTAAACGCGATCGAACAGTCTTTAAAATCAGGCTCCTGACCGCAATCATTATCCGCAGTAGTTAGCGTAAAGCAAACCCCCCAAAAACCTCCGCTTTCATTACAACTGATTCCATCTCCCCAAGAACAATTAGGATCTTGAAAATCAAAGCAACCATTCGTATTGTTCTGCACGACACCCGAAACAAACCAACCTGCTCCGACGGGTTCTCCAGGAAAATTATAGGCGGGTTGAATTTCATTGTATAAGACCCTACCATTGGGTTCCCACTGCCAAATCGCCTGTGGATTAAGAGCAGGGAAGAGCGGATTCGTAATATTTACGGGCATACCGTTATTATCGAAAGAGGCTGGATCCCAACCTGCTCCGAAGGTCGGAACAATACCATGTAGCCATTGACAAGTATTATCAGGAGAAAAATATTGATGAATAATCAGACAAACTTCAACTTCTTCTCCGGGTAGAAATGGTCCATCTGGAGAAGAGCCCATCGACGTATTGGAAATCTGAATCTCGCTGAAGAAACTACATTCGGTACCATTATTAACGATAAAATCTGGGCAAAGGTTAAAACTTCCTTCTTCTTCGTTGGCACCAGAAACAGCTATTAAATACGTTAAGCCTTCGTAGACATAAGTTGAAATAGCGCCTTGGTTAGAACAATCTAACAAAAAGAAATTTTCACAATCATTCGCTTGAAAAATGGCAATTTGAGGATTTGCGAGCGTAGAGTTTGACAGCGATAAGTAAAGTAAGCCTTCCTCCTCTTCGGGTTGATAAGTATACCAAACGGTAGGACCGTAAGCATCAAAGCAAGAAGTACCACCAAAATTTTTACCAGGAGAAGCACCAATGTTACAGCCAGGGATACAATTATCATTAGATTGATCAATGATAATTTTTTGTGGACCGCTATGACCTGGCTGGCAGTTATCGTTTTGGGCACAACCAATTGGTGGACCACGTTCTGCTAAACAAAGTTCAAAATTGCCAGCTTCGTCCGTTGTCGTACTGATTTCAATGTAATAGGTCTGACCACTCTCTAGTCCAAAAACGGAGAAGTCTTCTGGAGTACCGCAATATGCTTTTTCGATAATCAATTCTTCGGATTCACAATTGTTGAGCGTACCTACAAGGACGGCAACATCTCCAGTTAAGCTCAAACTTTTTAGGTCTATATCTAAAGTATTTTTTCCAGGCGTGAGCATGGTTTTGTACCAAACGGATTGTGCGAAAAGACTTTCATTACAGGTACTCGTCGGATTGATGAAATCTTGGGTAGCAAAACTAGTACTTCCAATCACGCAAGATCCGTCGGGCACTAAACTGACGGCATCACAAACTTCATCGTTCGTGATGACCGGAAGATTGATAATGCTGAATTCAACAGACGCGGTTAGCTTTTCTACGTTAAAAATAAGGTAATAGGTTTCTCCCGTAGTGAGTAAATTAACTAACTCAAGTGTTGGTTCTACGTTGTTGCATTTGACTAAATTGGCTGTAGGGAAATCACAAGGATCCGCTTCAAATTGAAATAAAGCTACTTCACAGGTGGTATTGTTACAAATAGAACTTAGTTGAAAATCAGGTCCTAGTGCGGTAAACTTAAACCAAAGTTTGTATTGGTTGTTGCTTAAACAATCTGGATCTAAAAGATCTTCGAGCGCAGTACTTGTAGGGAAATTGGCTGGATTTCCGTTTAGCATATTGTCAATCGAAATTGGATTTTCACAGTTACCGATTTGTGCAGCAGCATTAAACTGGCATAGACTGAAGAAAATTAAGATCAGACTTGAGAAACGAGTAGAAAGGGGGAGTTGTTTTTTCATGGTGTTTTGAAAATTTGGCAATGATTAGAGTAGCTTTTAACTTACTCTTAAATAAATGTTTGACCTTAGGTGTTGCGCTTTACAAAGAAAAAGTCAAAACGACCCATAAAGGAAGTATCATTTCTTTTAAATAAGTGTAAGGCAGCATTAATCTAAGAATCTGAAATTTGTGTGTACGGTCTTTAAAAACATTCAGAGATAAACAGCAGCAGCTTAAGCAAGCTAAAGGCTAAATAAGCAATCTGCTCTAAAATGAAATGTTCTCGAAGTACTTTGTGCATATTTGAATATGCTTCTAAAGCACTCCTACACTAAAGATAATAAAAAAATAGTCTTTTCTTCAAAAAAAAAAGCTGAAAGCTTAGTAACAAAACATTTTCAATAAACTAGACTAGATTCTTCCTACGGAAGGTGTTCTGCGAGCGATAGCGATAAAGTAAGTAGTTTAAATTTGAAGATTTATATAACAAAAGATCATTTAGTACGTAATAGAGTAGCGTAAGTTTTTTTTAGCGAAGAACTTACGAAAAACAACTTCCTTGTCGGAAATGAAACTTATTGAACAAAATAATCTTTACAAAAAGATAAAAGCCCTATTTTTACGATCCTATGCAGTTTTTATACCCAACGTTTTTATACGCGCTTTTAGCTTTAGCGATTCCGATCATTATCCACTTGTTCTACTTTCGAAGGTTCAAGAAGGTATACTTCACGAATGTCCGCTTTCTAAAAGAGGTCAAAGAAGAAACGAGCGCCCGTAGAAAGCTTCGCAATCTTCTAGTCTTACTCATGAGACTCTTAGCGATGGCTTTTTTGATTTTAGCTTTTGCGCAACCTTTCTTACCGCAAGATGCGGAAGTGAAGCAAGGAGAAAAAGCTATTAGTGTTTTTGTGGATAATTCTTTTAGCATGAGTGCTTTGAGCGCAGATGTGCCATTATTAGAAAAAGCCAAACAACGCGCTCGAGAGATCATTAATGCCTACGCAGCTGAAGATCGCTTCCAAATATTGACCAATGATTTTGAAGGTCGACATCAACGCCTAGTGAGCAAAGAAAATGCGTTGAGCTTAATTGATGAAATTAAAATCAGTCCTGCAGTTAAGGAAATGAGCAAAGTCGTCAACCGACAAAAGCAAGCGCTAAACACTGGAGAAGTTGAAAATAAAACGGCTTACCTCATCTCTGATTTTCAAAAAAATATTACAGACGTACGGGATTACCCCGATACCTTGGTCGCCATTAACCTCATCCCTCTCCAATCGGTACAGGAAAAAAATATTAGTATCGACTCTTGTTGGTTCGATGCGCCCGTCCAAATGATCAACCAAACGAATACCTTAGTGGTGAAATTGAGAAACCACAGCGACGAAGCGGCGGATAATATTCGTCTTAGCTTACGACACGATGGTCAAATCAAACCCGTTGGTACGTTATCCATTCCTGCCCGATCGTCCATTACCGATACGATTAATATGACGATTCTCCGTACCGGCTGGCACGAAGCAGAGTTAAACATTACGGATTACCCTGTACAATTTGATGATAAATATTTTTTTAGTTTCAACGTGGCGGAGCAAGTCAACGTTTTGGTCATTAATGAATTATCAGAAAATCGGTATTTGAATGCTGCTTTTTCTGGCGTGAGCTATTTCAAAGTAACCAATCAATTTAGCCGAAACCTAGATTATTCTAAATTTTCAGACTATCAATTGATTATTGCCAATGGAATTACGGCGGTTTCTTCGGGCTTGAGTTCTGAATTGAACCAATACGTTCGCAACGGCGGTAATGTTTTGGTTTTTCCAAATGCTAAAGCCAATATTGCGGCTTACAACAGTTTCTTGAGCAGTTTTAAAGCCAATGAATTGGTAAGCTTCGAAGCGCAAGAGCGTAACGTAGCAACGATTAACACCGAAGAATTCACCTTTAAAGATGTTTTTGAAAACAAAACGGCGAATCTCAAATTACCCGTTACACAAGGGAATTTTAAAATAACAAACTACGGAAGCAGGGGAGAAGAAAGCTTGCTACGGTTTCGAGATGGAAGTACATACATCGGCAAATACGCCCTAGAAAAAGGAAATCTCTTTCTCTGTACCGCACCCCTCGATGTGGATTATAATAACTTGGTGAAAAGTGGAGAAATTTTTATTCCCATGTTGTATAAAATGTCAATCTCCACGGCGAAGGATCAGCGAATTGCTTACGTCATCGGACAGGATGAGGTGCTAGAAGCAGATAATAAAAAAACGGGGGCAGAATTGGTGTACAAGCTCAAAGCAAAAGCAGAAGAGTTTATCCCGGAGCAAAAAACAATTGGGTCGAAAGTCTTACTCGGATTAAATAGCCAAATCAAAGAAGCGGGCTACTACAAGCTTTTCTTGAATCCAGAAAATATACTTGCCAATTACGCTTTTAACTACGATCGCAAAGAGTCTGCATTAGCGTACTTCAGTCAAGAAGATTTGCAAGAGCAGGTTGGTAAAAACATCAAAATCGTTGAATTTAATAATGCTACTAATATTACACAACTCATCGGCGAACGGAGTCGTGGAATCGTGCTTTGGCGTTGGTGCTTGATTGCCGCACTAATTTTCTTAGCAGTAGAAATGTTATTACTGCGCTTGTGGAAAGTATAAACGACTTGGCAGGAACTAAGCTTTTTCTAATGTAAAACGAATCGGTGTAGCAATGCTCGCGGGTAAATACTTTAGCAATTGAAGCAAGCGCGTCGCTTTCAAAATACGATAGATGGGAAGAAAGTAAGCTTGGCGCTTGGCAAATTCTGGATCGCTATCCAGTCGCAAAAGCGTACGGTACAAAATCCCTTTTTCAAAAACGATCTTCAAACCACAACGGTTACTCATCTTACGCAAACGCCCACTCGTAATAAAGTGTAAGCCTTGCCACAACTCATCTTGCTTCAAACTAGGTTTAAACCAAACCGTTTTTTTAGGAAAAAAAGGAACTAACGGAATTTTATAATGTGGCTCATACGGAATATTGTAATTGACCGTATTGTGAATCATGCGCCCCGCCGGTAATAAAACGTTTCCTAAAGCCTGTAAAGTAGTTTCCAGATCAAGAATATGTTCCAAAACATTATTCGAAAAAATGAGTTTGAATTTTTTATTGGTTTTCCCCACGTCTTTTCCTAAATAAGGATACCAGTGCTCCGTCGAAACCCCAATCAAATCACAAAGCCGTTTTCCAATATCGTAATAATCGCCGTAGCCGGCATCGGAGGGTTCGAGTGCATGCACATTAAATCCTTGTGTTTTTAAAAAAGCATAACTAAGCCCAATTCCACCCCCTAATTCTAAAATTGGATCTGTTTTCGAAAATTGCTCGGCAGAGAGCAAAGAAATCGTCAAGGCTGCTTCTTCCAAGTAATGCTTCAGGAGATATTCGAATTGCTGCTTTTCGCTTTGTTGATTGTAAGCGTCGGTATGTAGCAGCGCTTTAAACTTCAAGATGTGTTGTCGAAAGGGAAGGTCTGCGTAGAGGAGATCTACTTTTTGAAGATAAAAGCCAACGATGGAAGCCTGATACATACGCTTATTTTGCGGTGAAGATAAAAAATCGCTACGAATTCCTTAGTTTTGGCTTACTATTTATCAACGTATTATCAACGTAGTTTATTGATCATGCCCACATCTTTGCTCGACGATACGCAGCTCAACGGCAAGCGAGTCCTTGGACTACTAGCTTGCTATTTTATTCTACTCTGTTTCAACGGCTATGTCTTCGGAGCGAGTGATATGGTGGAGGTTTTACCCTATGCCGCTTACCTCAATGACAATAGTCTTTTTCCCTCTGATTTTTTTATTCAAAATATTGTTCACGATATTCCCAACGAACGTTTTTTGATCGCTCTTTTATTGGCAATGAGTGGAAGCCAAGTGGCGCTGTGGTCAGGGATATTACATTTCCTATGTACTTTCTTCCTGCTTTGGGCATTCTTTCGAATTGGTAAACGGTATATTCAATCGGATGAGTTGGTTTGGTTGTCGATCCTATTGTGCTTTGTTCCATTTTACGGGATTAACCTTGGTGGCAACGAAGCCTATATCAATATGTTTACCTCAAGTACCTTAGCCAAAGCCTTGGGCGCTTGGACCTTAGTTTTTTTCTTGGATCACAAATATTGGCTAAGCTTTAGTCTGATCAGTCTCGCTACTTTCGCACAACCTTTGGTGGGCGTACAGCTCTTTCTCTTGCTGAGTGGCGTCTTAGTTATCGGAAGATGCTTAGGGCACGCGCGCATGGCTTGGTCAAGCTTGGTTTGGCTTTGCTTAGGCTTTGTATTGACGGGCGGCTTATGGATTATTTTCTTAAAAATGAATTTTGATCAAGGTGCTATTGATGCGGGCTTGTTTTTTGAAATTATGGAATTTAGAACGCCTCATCATTTCTTTCCCAATTATTATCCATTAAAATCTTACGCAGTACTGATACCACTTTTTATCATAGCCGCTTTATTTTACCGAACGCATTCGTGGAAAATCAGTTTGTTTTTTGCACTAGCAGTACTTGGTCTTTTTGTTTTTACCCTTGGCGTTTTATCTTTGAAATGGCCAATTGTACTCACGACTCAGTGGTTCAAGACGACAGTTTGGCTTAAAGTCTTCGCTTTTTTCAGTGTTTTGCATTATGTTGAACATCAATTTTCGGAACGCTGGAGTAGATGGTGGGATAAAATAGCGCCAGTTGGTCTGGTATTGACGGCTTTAGTTTGCATTGGAATGATGATGCATCCGGTCTCTTTTTTTAAAAATAAAAATTACGATTTTTGTTTCGTTTCACCAAGCGCAACGGAGATCGATATTGCCAAACAAGCCCGAGCAAAAACGCCGAGAACGGCTTTGTTTTTATATCCTGCGGATAATACAAGTTTCAAATGCTACAGCGAGCGTAGCGCTTACGTAGATTATAAATCCCTTTTACATCGAGGGAACGTTATGCCGATTTGGTACGAACGGATTCAAAAGATTTATCAAATTAATTTAGCAACGCGTCGATCGGGAGAAGATTTGATGGCCCTTGCCAATGCTCATTTTTATCAATTGGATGAGGCGACGCTACGAAGTTTTGGCAAAGGAAAAATCACGCACCTCTTGACCCGAAAAATGCATCAATTGGATTTTCCCGTCGTTGCGGAGAATAAGGATTTTATAATTTATAAAATTAGGTAGGCTTTTATAAAGTAGAATTTATATTTTTGCAAAAAGTACTTTAGGACGTTGTTTTTAAATCAGAGCTCAAGTCTGATCGCTAGATTCGCCTCAGATGTTAAGCTACCCTTATCGCTAGAACGTATGATATTACTTAAGAATGCTATGATTGTTGATCCAAGTTCAAAATTGGATGGAAAGAAAAGAGACATCTTGATTGAAAAGGGAAAAATCAAGGAGATCAAAACGAAGATTACCGCCAAAGCAACAGTTATTGCCGTGGAAGGGCTACACGTTTCTCCGGGTTGGTTAGATATCGGCGCGCAAATTGGAGAACCGGGTTACGAACATCGGGAAGATTTACAGTCGGTGTGGCGGGCAGCTGCAGCGGGAGGATTTACTGGAATCGCTTGCTTCCCCAATACCAACCCCGTCATTCACTCTAAGTCAGAAGTACTTTACATTAAAAATAATACGCAAGATAGCTCCGTAGATTTTTTTCCACTCGCTGCCGCTTCCCAAAAGGCAGAAGGCAAAGAAATTACGGAAATGCTCGATATGCACCATGCGGGAGCCGTAGGATTTACAGACGGAAATGCGTCGATCCAAAATAGTGGATTGATGATGCGTGCGTTAGAATACGTCAAGTCTTTCAACGGTTTAATCCTCAACCAAGCGCACGATCATTCGGTAGACCTAGATGGGCAAATGCACGAAGGAATGATTAGTACTTCTTTAGGGATGAAAGGTATTTCTAATTTATCGGAAGAACTAATGGTACAACGGGATCTTTATCTCGTTGCTTACACGGACTCTCGTTTGCATATCTCTAATATTTCCACGGCGGGTGCCGTAGAATTGATCCGGCGGGCAAAGAAAAAAGGCGTAGCGGTTACTTGTTCCGTAGCAGCGATCAACCTCTTACTCGATGATCGTGAATTGACAACTTTCGAAGCAAATTATAAAGTCTTTCCGCCACTCCGTAGCGTAGAAGATATCAAAGCCCTAAAGAAAGGTCTTGAAGATGGTACGATTGATCACATTACCAGCAATCATTGTCCTTGGGAAACAGAATCTAAGCAACTCGAGTTTCCGTACGCAGAATTTGGTGTCATTGGCTTAGAAACTTCCTTTGCCATCGCACAAACGGCACTGCAAGGCAAACTTTCGCTATCGCAACTTATTGATAAATTGTCCATTCAACCGCGCAAAATCCTAGGAGTAGAACTTCCGGTCATCGCAGAAGGCCTTACTGCTAATCTGAGTTTATTTTTACCCAATTTGGCTTGGACCTTCGAAGCGAAAGACATTTATTCTAAATCTAAAAATACACCTTTCGTCGGTAGTACTTTTACGGGGAAAGTCGTTGGGATAATCAACCACGGTCAACTTATTCTTAATGAATGAGCACTGAAATTAGAGTTTAAGCGGTTACTTTGTTCATCGAATATATGTTCTTGTTTATCAGAAAAATTTTATCTTCAGTAATAAAAATGCTATTTTATTAAACAACTTCAATGATTGTTGGAAAACAATTACCGTTGTAAAGTAGTAGTTAATTTTTTTTTCCTAGAAAAGTCTACTGGCGCTTCTTTTAATAATGTCGTGTCTCTACACAGATTTACCTTGGATGATTTTGCGTAGCAACAGTCACGCAGCCCGCCTAGCGAACATATACTGGGAAAGCTAAAACGATTACTTAAAAATTATTAACCGACTTAAAACTTAAACTTATGGCTTTAGATGACAATTATGAACAGTATGTTGATGCTTCTTCCGTTTCTGTAATGCCTACTGCACTTCGCTACGGAGGAATCGGTGCCCTCATTTTAATCGCCCTCGGGTTGCTTTTAGAAGTGACGGGACAAGCGGAACCAGAAGCAGTTGCCAACGGAGGAGGTATTTTAAATTCTCTCGTACTATACGGTACGATTATCGGAGTGGTTGTGTTAGCGATCAAAACACACCGAGATACAGATCTTGGAGGATTTATTTCTTACGGAAGAAGCCTTGGCGTAGGTACGCTTTCTGCTTTGATCATGGGTGGAATTGCGGCAGTTTGGACGTATGTACAATTTGCTTTCATTAGTCCGGGTAAATTGGATGCGATCAAAGAGATTACACTCGAGAATATGGCAGAGACTATGGGAGGAGAAGAGGAAGAAGCCCTCGAAATGGCACAAGGATGGATCGAAACCATGTTCTCGCCGAGCGCAATGGCGGTTTCTACTATTTTTACGGTAGTATTCGTAGGTTTTATCATTGCATTGATTGCGGGAGCAATTCTTAAGAAAGAAAGTCGTATGGCTTAGCACCGCTTCAACTTTATTAGGGGCTTTCCGCCAAATTCGTAGCAGGACAATAAATTAACGATCAAAAATTAAAGGCTAATCGTAAATCGTAGTTTTGTCCTGCTGCGTTTTTTTTAAAACAACGATAATACAAACCCTTCCGTACGCTTATTTGTACACAACTTCTTTATCTTTGCGAGATGAAAAATATTAGTATCGCACAGAAATACGGCGTTTTAGCTGGCATCCTCACGATTCTTTACATGCTGATTTTTTACTTCTGGGGAAAGCGAATGCTCAATCCTGAAGTCTTTGGGAGCTCTTTACTCATTTATGCTGGCGCCATGCTGATGGGCGGATTAAAACTTCGTAGCCAAAACGGCGGCGTGCTGTCTTTTCAAGAGGGATTGAGAAATTCATTTGTTATTTTCCTAGTAGCAAATGTATTGTACTATATTTTTTATTACTTTATTTTCAAATATGATCCCGAATTGGCAGAAATTCAAAACGAATTGTATAAATCTTACCTCGGTCACTTAGCAGAACCCGGCAAAACGGCGGAAGAAATCGAAAATGTCAAGAATGCCCGCATCGACATTACCTTGAGTACCATTATTTTTACTTATGCCAAAGGTGCCATCGGCGGATTTATGCTTTCGTTGATCTTGACCTACTTGATTAAAAGACCTTAATTAGCGCTACGACCGTCTCCCAGAACAACTTCTTTGATAAAGAGGACTTCGTATACAAAATTAAATACATACTTTTTTGGTTTAATATTTGAGAATGTTTTAATTTGTTCCTCAATGTAAGCCTTTCAATTACTTATTTATACTAGTTTTAGGGACTTACATTGCGTAAATCACGTTTCATTTTACCACAAAGTCTATCGAATCAACATATTGAATGGATATTTCTGTAGTAGTACCTCTTTTTAACGAGGAAGAATCTTTACCCGAATTAGAAGCCTGGATTCGTAAGGTGATGGAAGCTAATCAATTTAGCTACGAAATCGTCTTCGTCGATGATGGTAGTAAAGATAAGTCTTGGCAAATTATCGAAGAACTTTGTCAAACTAGTCCTTCCGTCGTAGGCATTAAGTTCCGTAGGAATTACGGTAAATCTGCTGGTCTAAGTACTGGCTTTGCCGCCGCACAGGGGAAAGTCGTAATTACGATGGACGCAGATTTACAGGATAGTCCGGATGAAATTCCCGAGTTGTATCGTATGATTACCAAAGAGAATTACGATTTGGTCTCGGGTTGGAAACAAAAACGCTTCGACCCGATTACCAAAACGATTCCTACCAAATTTTATAATGCGGCTACGCGTTGGTTAAGTGGTATCAAACTCCATGATTTTAACTGTGGTCTTAAAGCTTATAAAATAGAAGTGGTCAAAAGCATCGAGGTGTACGGAGAAATGCACCGCTACATTCCCGTGATTGCAAAATGGGCGGGCTTTAGCCACATTGGCGAAAAAGTGGTACAACACCAAGCTCGAAAATATGGTGTGACGAAATTTGGTTTAGCACGCTTTATCAACGGTCCTTTAGATTTATTGTCGATTACTTTTGTCGGGAAATTTGGAAAAAGACCCATGCACTTTTTTGGCTCTATCGGCGGCTTGATGTTCTTAATTGGAATGGTCATTTCGCTTTATTTAGGTGGGACGAAACTGTACGCCCTTTTTTATGATATTCCTGCCAAAAATATCGCGGATATTTCATGGTTTTACGTAGCACTAACGGCAATGATTATCGGAACCATGCTTTTCCTAACGGGATTCTTAGCCGAACTCGTAGCACGGAACGCTCCCAACCGAAACGCATACTTAATTGAAAAGCGACTAGGACAAAACCTACAAACGCGCTCTTAGCTTATGCCGCAAACTGCTGTCTCTTCCTCGAAAAAAATAGTCATCATTTCTCCGGCCTATCCACTCCGAGGGGGAATCGCTTCTTCGACGGAACGCCTCGCGCAAGAGTTTCAAAAATATGGCTACGAACTGGTGATTTACACCTTTAGCCTGCAATATCCCAATTTTCTTTTTCCCGGAAAAACGCAATTCTCACCCGATCCTGCACCGAAGGATTTAACGATCAAAGTAGCGATCAACTCGGTTAATCCCTTGAACTGGTGGTCGGTCGGTCAGGAAATTAAAGCCCTTCGTCCCGATTTGGTGTTGACTCGGTTCTGGATGCCTTTTATGGGACCTTGCTTTGGTAGTATTCTGCGATTGATCAAAAGGAATGGTCATACTAAAATTGCCGCCATCGTGGATAATATCCGCCCACACGAACCGCGCATTGGAGACCGTTTATTGGCGCAGTATTTTGTAGACGCGGTCGATGCCTTTGTCGTCATGTCCAAGTCTGTCGCGGTAGAAATGAAAAGTTTTACCAAAGGGCAACCCGTTAAATATATCCCGCATCCTATTTATGATAATTACGGCGATCCCATTGCTAAAGCGGTCGCTTGCCAGCACTTACAAATTGATCCTACGGCTCGCTACCTATTATTTTTTGGATTTATCCGGGATTATAAAGGACTAGACTTATTACTCAAAGCCATCAACCGTTCCGATATCCGGGCATTAGGAATTAAATTAATCGTCGCAGGAGAATATTATAGCAACGAAAAAGAGTATCAGGACTTGATTCAAAAGGAAGGCATCGAAGATTTATTGATCTTACGGACTAATTTTATTCCGAACGAAGAAGTCCGACATTATTTTTGTGCTGCCGACTTGGTTGTACAGCCTTATAAATCTGCTACTCAAAGCGGAATTTCACAATTAGCGTATCATTTTGAAAAACCGATGGTCGTGACCAAGGTAGGTGGTTTGCCCGAAATTGTAGCGCACGGGAAATCCGGTTATGTCGTTCCAGTATCTGTGTCCGCGATTGGAGATGCGATTGTTGATTACTTTACGAATGATCAAGCGGCGACTTACCAAGCCGGCGTAGTCGCCATGAAAAAGCAGTTTTCTTGGAAAAAGATGGTGGAAGGCATTGAAGAAATTACAGCTTAAGGCCTAAATTTTAGCACTCATCAATATTAGTTTTATAAACTTTTCCAGAAGTTCTTACCACAATTTCCAAATTTATCCTCAGATTTGTATTATACGGCGTACGGAAGCATTTTATCCGCCGAAAGGCAAAGAAGAGCCTTGCCAATTAACATAAATACCTCAATACAATTCATGAATCCACGAATCAAAGCCGCCATCAGCGAAAGTATTTTAGTGAAGCAAGATTTACTCAACGATGAGGCGATGTTGCAAACGATTGCTAAAGTAGCGGAAAAAAGTACCCTTGCCCTACAAGCAGATAAAAAAATTCTCTTTTGTGGAAATGGTGGAAGTGCCTCCGATGCTCAACATTTAGCAGCGGAATTATCGGGGCGATTTTACTTTGATCGCGATCCTTTATTTGCGGAAGCGTTAACGGTTAATTCTTCCTACGTGACGGCAGTGGCAAATGACTATGGCTACGAGGAAATTTTTGCTCGTTTAGTCAAATCAAAGGGCCGAAAGGGAGATGTGCTATTTGGTCTTTCGACTTCGGGCAATTCGCCCAACGTGGTGAAAGCTTTTATACAAGCTCGGGCTTTAGGAATGATCACGGTCGGTATGACGGGCGCTAAGGGGGGAAAACTGCAAGCACTGAGCGACTTTTTAATCAACGTGCCTTCCGTCGACACGCCGAGGATTCAAGAAGCCCATATCTTGGTGGGACACATTCTTTGTGAATCCATTGAAGCGACTATTTTTGGTAGTAAATAATTTTTGTAAGTGAATACGACGGAAAAAAGCAATTGGACTTTATTTTTAGATCGGGATGGTGTGATCAACGAACGTTTACCGGGAGCATATATCGCCGACTGGCAAGACTTTCACTTTACCGAAAAAGCGATTGATGCCATTGCGCGTTGTCGTAGTTATTTTAGTCGCATCGTAATTGTTACCAATCAGCAAGGCATCGGGAAAGGCATCATGAGTTTTGCGGAACTATCAAGCTTGCACCAAGCGATGTTGGAAGCGATTCAAGCGGGTGGCGGGCAAATTGATGGCATTTATACTTGTCCAGATTTGGCGAGTATGAATTCAGTGAATCGCAAACCGAATCCCGGAATGGCCTACCAAGCGCAAAAAGATTTTCCAGAAATCAATTTCAAACGTTCGTTAATGGTCGGTGATTCCATTTCAGATATTCAATTCGGAAAACGTTTGGGGATGTACACGGTTTTGATTCCTAGCAAAATGGAAGAAGCGGATCTTTGGGAAGCAGCTCCGATTGATTATCGTTTTGATAACCTCAAACTAATGGCAGATTACTTAGAAGAGGGCGGAATTATTCTAGCAAACAGGAAGTAAATAACTTCTAGATAATCACTTCCGTCGCCCCAAAGCCATACTTGGGATGAAATTCGTTTTTGAAGGTCGTTACGTCTGGATTATTAATGAGTCGACTAGCAATTTCGTTTTTTAATCTTCCTTTGCCCATGCCGTGAATAATGAAAACACGTTCTACGCCCAATTGAATCGCCTCACTTAGGTATTGATCAAACTTATAGAGTTGAATGCGCAAAATTTCTGCGTTGCTTCTTTTTTGGGAAGTATCCGTAATCTTCTCCAAATGTAAATCTAATTCTAAATTAAAATTTGCAAATGCTTCTAAGCTATTGCTCGATCTTGTATAGGAGGACTTAGTTTTACGGACAGGGCGTGCTTTACGCTTCGTATAAGTTTGTAAATCTTCTCCTTGTTTTGTCGGCTGATTGTCGTCAAAACTTTCAACGACGGAATACCAATGCACGGGACGGTTGAGAATGGGAGCCGTTTTAACTTTTCGGAAGAATTGCTGTGGCTTTACTTTTATGACTTTAGCCCTTTTCTTACTCGTCCCCGCGGTCGTCACTTGCCAAAGATCAATAGCAATGCTAGGCGCATCATTTAATTGATCAAAAGAAAGCGTATCAACTAGCTGACTCGTCATAGCGCTCAACTTTGCGTTTTTTTCGGGCAAAGTATTGTACTTTAATTGCAATTTAAAACTATATAAAACATCATACTTCGTATCGTTGATGAGGTAGATATCGTAACTAGACGTGCTGCGATCTTCGCGGTAATTCGGATCAAAAACCAATTGGATACCTAAGCTTTTAAGGATATTGTACTGAGAAGCGGGATCTGGCAAAATGGGGGCTTGTGGCGTTTTGTCTTGTTTGCCAGGCAAAACCTTCGCTTTGATGGGCGTTTTATTGGATTGTGCTTGGCGATCCGCTTCGATGCTAATGATATCTTCTTCAAAAGCAGGAATCTCCATATCCTCGTTATCCAGCAAGATATTAACCAAGCCATCACCAAGAATCTTAGTGACGACACCTTCATCTCCGGTGTGAATTAATTTTACTCGACTGCCTTCCGCGATTAACATATATTGTCTTGGTTTAATGTAGCGTTTACTCGATTGCTTTTAAGTCTTACAAAATTACATTTTAAAATAGGAATTGTTCAAAATGAATTACCTTTGTCCTAATTTTTACTGCAAATTGAACAGATTTCTACAAAAGGAGCGATAAAAAATTGCAGAACCTACAAATTAGTATACGCGTATCATGAGTCTAAGGTGGAAAATTGCCCAAGCTGCAGAAATTCGTTGGTGGAAATCCTATTTGAAAAATAAACCGGTTTCAGCATATTTATCCTGGAAACGAACGTACTGGGAAACCTTAGTCGCAAAGAGTGGTATTGCGCTACAGGCAACGGATCATATCTTGGATGCCGGTTGTGGACCAGCAGGTATTTTTATCGCTTTACCAGATCATAAAGTGGACGCCGTCGATCCTTTATTGGAGGCTTACGAAAAAGATATTGACCACTTTTCCGAAAAAAAATATCCGAATACGCGATTCTTTCCACAATCTTTAGAAAGCTTTGAGTCCGATAAATCTTATGATAAGATATTTTGTCTCAACGTCATCAATCACGTGGCGGACTTAGATCTTTGTTTTGATAAATTGGTGCGCATGACCAAAAAGGATGGTTATTTGATCGTTTCTATTGATGCGCATAACCATTCCATTTTTCGGAAAATATTTTCTTGGATTCCCGGCGATATCTTACATCCACATCAGTACAATCTTGAAGAATACCAAGAGATGCTGACCCAGCGTGGTTGCCAATTGGAGCAATCTCTTTTGTACAAGGAAGAGTTCTTTTTTAACTATTACATCTTAGTCGCTCGCAAAACGAGCTAAAGCACTGCTTTATTCACTTTTAATTTATTCAGCATGAAAAGGCAAAACATCGGTTCCGGTACTTCTTGGGAAAATACGGTGGGATATTCCAGAGCGGTCCGCATTGGTAACGTCGTTGAAGTCTCCGGCACCACTGCCGTTGATGGAGATCAGATCATTGGCAAAGGAGATCCTTATTTACAAACGCAATTTATTTTTCAGAAAATAGAAAAAGCTTTAATCGAAGCAGGAGCAAGCCTCGAAGACGTAGTGCGTACCAGAATGTACGTGACGGATATCAGCGCTTGGGAAGAGATAGGAAAAGCTCACGGCGCGTATTTTCGGGAGATCAAACCTTGTGCGACGATGGTCGAAGTAAAAGGCTTAATTGACCCCGATTTGCAGGTAGAGATTGAAGTTAGTGCAATCATTCGAGAGGAATAGTTGATTGACGGGAAAAAACTTGTTAATTTTGCACGCTAGTTTTAAGGAAGAGGGAAAGAAGTTGTTTTGACAAAATGTTATAACAACTTCAACATTAATTGATACGTACGCATGGCAGCTTATAAAATAAAAGAAATTTACTACACTTTGCAAGGCGAAGGCGCACACACGGGACGTCCCGCAGTGTTCTGCCGATTTACAGGATGCAACCTGTGGAGTGGGAGAGAAGAAGATCGACATAAAGCCATTTGCCAATTCTGCGATACGCAATTCGTAGGAACAGACGGTGTCAACGGTGGACGTTTTGCTACCGCCGCGGACCTCGCCCAAAAAGTTGCGGACTTGTGGCCTACGACGCTCGAAGGGACAGCGCCTTACGTCGTTTGCACGGGAGGTGAACCTTTGTTACAATTAGATGAAACCTTGATCGAAGCTTTTCACGCCGCAGGTTTTGAAGTAGCGGTAGAGACGAATGGAACGATTGCTGCTCCCCGAGGTTTAGACTGGATTTGTATGAGCCCGAAAGCAGGTACGGAATTGTTATTAACGAAAGGCGATGAATTAAAATTAGTTTATCCACAACCCAACGCACTTCCACCTTTATTTGAACAGTTAGATTTTGACTATTTCTATTTACAACCGATGGATGGTCCGGAAGTGATCGCCAATACGCAAGCGACGGTAGCCTACTGTCTCGCCAATCCACTTTGGCGGTTGAGTGTACAAACGCATAAGATGTTGGATATTCCTTAGCTAAAGCTTATGAAATGAATAAGGAATAATCCATTAATTGGACTAAGCGAAAACCAATAAAATCTCTCCAAATAAAAATGCGGATTTAAAAAGCGCTTCCCCACTACTGTAACTCCTAAATAAGAGCTTTTGAAATGGATAAGGAAAACTCCGTTGTCCGAATCTGTATTTTTAATGTTATTAATTCGTGAAAAATAAGCTCCATTTTTTGTTTTAAAAACCAATAAATCACATTATATTTACAAAACACCAATGGCGATTATTGGTACAGGAGAGCTGCTTTAATAAGCCTTTCCAAAGCATTTAACTGTGCGAAGAAGCAAGCAATACTGCGCTCATCGCATCACGCTGCTCTGTAAAATTACAAACAAATTAAGGGTTAAGAGAACCTCTAAATCTAGTGTAGAACTATATTCAGAGATTCTCCTATTGGAAACAATATGATACTAGTCTATTGTCATGTCTTCAATGATGATGTGCTCAATAGTCATGTCTTCGATGATAATTGCTGTATTTCCTCCTTTGATTGCGATTTCTTCCTCTTTTGTGAGGATTTCGACCCGCTGCGAATGAATATTTTTTAATAACATAAGCTAGGCTTCAACGATGATGTACATGATCGTCATGTCTTCGACGATAATTTCTGTATTTCCTCCTCTGATTGCGGTTTCTTCCTCTTTTTGGATGATTTCAACCTGCTTTGAATGAATGTTTTTTAATAACATAAGCCAAGAATTTAAGGTGAATTAAATACCTATAAAAATACGGCTAATAGCGGAGCAATGCGAGTGTTCGGAATGGTTGAAACTAGTAATTGTATTTATGTTGTTATTGATTTATTTAATATAGTTTAAACTCTAAATCAATTTATTATAAATTTATTGCTATGGACGTACTGTGCTCTTATTTAGAAATGGTTGATGCTCGTCTACTTCATCACGTAAAAGGTAAGTATAGTGAGCTAATTCGACTGTTAAGAGAAGAACAGTTTGCTTCAGAAGAGGCATTCATTGTAAGAATTTATGGAAAAGACTATAATCTATCAAAATATGAAGTGCTAAAGTCAGGTGCAATTAGAATGCTTCAGGCATTAGCTATTGTAAGTGAGTCTTCAGGA
>CALFBG010000339.1 GCA_937951685.1 uncultured Saprospiraceae bacterium
GTCTGTACGGATCTTACCCAAGGCGTTACCATTGTTGCTTGGACTTGGACCTTTGACGGCAACATCGTTAGTCCAGACCAAAACCCAACTATTCCAATTGATAATTACACGCCAGGAATGAGTTATGATCTTTGTTTAACCGTCCTAGACGATTTGGGCATCGATTACCAAAATTGTCAAAGTATTCAGGTGGAAGCAAAACCAGCCGTTACGGTCTCTGTAAGCGGTCTTTTAGATTGTGCAAATCCATTCGTTGATGTCATTTGTTTTCCACAAAATACTGGTACTTACAGTTATTCTTGGACAGGACCGGGCGGAAATTATACGACTCAAAACATCACCGTATCTGTTCCCGGCACATACACCGTCGTTGTAACGGATGCACTCACCGGTTGTACTTATGAAGAAGACGTACCGGTCTTATCCGATCCAATACCTTATCATAATGTTACGGTTGGACCCGACACCACTTGGGATTGCAGCAATCCGGTTGACTTAACTCTTTTTGCGAACGTTACTCCTGCTGGCAACTATAGTTACCAATGGAATACAAGCTATGGCAATATTACGGGAGGTGCTGATACACCTACCCCAACGGTCAGTCAAACCGGAGAATACTCGGTAGACGTTACGAATCTAGACAATGGTTGCATTGTCACTACTGTCATCATTGTTTACGGCACTGAAATTCCCGTCAATGGCATTTCTCCAGATCTTACGCTTTGTGAAGGAGAAAGCGCTACACTTTTTTACGATGTACCGAGTGCGGTTAGCTACTTCTGGCCCGCTACGGGAGAAACGACGAGTAGCATTACCGTCTTTCCTGCTGTGACAACCGAGTATACGGTTATCGCCATGAACGCCAATGGCTGCACAGTGCAGGACGTAATTACCGTCAATGTAAATCCAACGCCCATTAGTAGCATTCTCTTCCCGAGTGTAAATTGTCCTTCTGATTTTATTGAAATTTGTGGCGTCGATCAAGCCGGTTATAGTTACCAATGGATTGATCCCGTAGGAGCCATTAGCACGACCAGATGTTTAAACCTCAACAACTCTGCCCCTACGGATAACGGTCTTTATACCTTGACGGTTACGGACCCTTTTGGCTGCACGAGCGCTACGGATTATACCCACATGGCGATGGATTCTTTTGCGGTTGACCTTATCATAGAAAACCTGAGTTGCTTTGGAGGTACAGACGGAAGTGTTGAAGTCATCGTTTCTGGGGGGACACCTCCTTATACTTATGATTGGGATGTGGGGATCACTTGCCAAGGCACTCTATGCAATGGTCTCGCGGCAGATTCTTATTTGATTACGATTACCGATCAAAATGCTTGTCAAGTTGTTTATGGATTTGAAGTTTTGGAACCTAGCCCAGTAGAGATTGCTGATTACGAGGTATCCTGTGTTGGTGATGACGGAACGGATGGAGCAATTGATATTACGGTACAAGGTGGAACAGCACCTTACACTTTTCTGTGGACTGACTCGCAAGTAACCGAAGACCTCGTCAACGTTGCGGCGGGTGGCTACATGGTTACCGTTAGCGATGCTAATAATTGTGTCGCAACACAAGCTTTTGTGGTCATGGAAAATTGCGTTTGGCCCGGAGACACCGATACCAACAATGTGGTTAATAATTTCGACTTACTGAATCTGGGTTTGGTATACGGCGAAACGGGACCAAGCAGATTTGACGCAAGTCTAAGTTGGTTTGGTCAAGCGAGTGCGGATTGGCTACAAACGATTCCGAGTACCGATACTGATATCAAACATGCCGACACGGATGGAAATGGTACGATTGACGTCAATGATACCTTAGCAATTAGTCTCAACTGGGGGGAAACGCACAACCTGATGGATAACGCTGCTAGTCCTAGAAACGACTTAGATTTATACGTCCAAGAAGATACGACGAGCCAAGGAGAGACGATGAGCTTGCCCATTATTTTGGGAGCGATGGATAATCCTGCCGTTGATATTTATGGGATTGCTTTTAGTGTGACTTACGATACGAGCATTGTTAGTTTTGGGAGCTCTGATATTAGTTTTACCAATAGTTGGTTAGGGACCAAGGGACTCGACATGATTACCATCCAAAAAGATTTCCCCGTATCGGGAAGAGTAGATTTAGCGATTAGCCGCACCGATGGCATAAACATTAGTGGTAACGGAGAAATTGGTAGGCTAAACATCATCATTGAAGACGATATTTTATTGAAATCCGATCAGGCGGAGACGAGAGGTGGAGACGATTTAGTAGAGATGAGTGTAAAAATTGATCGCGTGAAATTAATTAATAATCTCGGAGAAGTATTGGCAGTTAATCCTTTGACGACAACTTCGGTTATTACAAAATTGCCGTTAAGCAATGCGATCGTTCCGAGTCTGGCGACTAACATCGAATTATATCCCAACCCGAGTCGAGATTTCCTAACGATCCAATCCGACGAACTGGTTATCGAAAACGTGGAAATCTTTTCGATCTTAGGAAAATTATTACGGAGACAAAGCGTAAATGCGAAACAAGCTACCTTAGCCTTGCAAGGTTTAGCTACGGGGACTTATTTAGTTAAACTAAAAACTGCGAAAGGGACTGTTGTCAAACGAGCGAGTATCGTCCGCTAAAACGGATGCGTTTCTGAAGGTCAGTTTCTTAACTTATTGCGTACTTTTTGAGCGCAGCAATCCGTTGATTGCTGCGCTCTTTTTTTATACGATAGCTTTACATACAAAAAGCGCTTTGGGAAATCCCAAAGCGCTTTTATTTATATGATGTATGATTGAAGTTATTTTAAAACAACTTCATCGTAAAAAACCAAAGATAAAACTACTTAATCTTAAAAGTATCCTTCAATTTTTTAACCATATCTAACTTTTCCCAAGTGAAAGTTTCAACCACTTTCTTTTTCGTTCTGTTTAATTTTCCTACCGTTACGGTTTTCTTACCGGGTTTTCTGCCCATGTGTCCGTAAGCTGCCGTTTCAGAAAAAATAGGATTTTTCAAGCCAAATTTCTTCACGATAGCAGCGGGTCGAAGGTCAAACAATTTCGTTAATTTCCGAGACATTGCGCTGTCTGTCATATTAACTTTGCTCGTACCGTAAGTATTCAAGTAAAGACCTACTGGCTTTGCTACTCCGATCGCGTATGCTACTTGTACTAAACATTGATCTGCTAATCCGGCAGCGACAATATTCTTAGCCATGTGTCGTGTTGCGTAAGCTGCAGAACGGTCTACTTTGGAAGAATCTTTTCCAGAGAAAGCGCCTCCACCGTGAGCACCTTTCCCACCGTAAGTATCTACAATAATTTTTCTACCCGTCAAACCTGTATCTCCGTGTGGTCCACCAATAACGAATTTCCCAGTTGGATTAACGTGCAATTTATAATTGGTATTAAATAATTCACTGGTATGCTTAGGCAATCGCTTAAGTACTCTAGGAATCAAAATAGATTGAACGTCTTTCTTAATTTTGTCCAACATTTTGCGTTCCGTATCAAAATCATCATGCTGGGTAGAAACAACAATGGTATCAACTCTAGAAGGCTGATTATCATCCGTGTATTCGACGGTAACTTGAGATTTAGAATCTGGTCGCAAGTATTTCATTTGCTTTCCTTCTCTTCTAATATCCGACAATTCTTGCAACAACATATGTGATAGTTCCAAAGAAAGCGGCATATAACTTTCCGTTTCGTTGGTTGCGTATCCAAACATCATTCCTTGGTCTCCAGCGCCTTGGTTTTCCGTTTTCTTACCAACGTCAACACCTTGAGCAATATCCGCAGACTGTTCGTGAATCGCAGAAAGTACACCACAAGAATCTGCATCGAATTGATATTCAGATTTAGTGTATCCAATTTTTTTGATCACTGCTCTTACCGTAGCTTGTACATCAACGTAAGCACTAGAACGTACTTCTCCTGAAACAACGGCTAAACCAGTTGTTACCAATGTTTCACAAGCTACTTTTGAATTTGGATCCTGGGTCAAAAATGCATCTAAGATTGCATCTGAAATCTGATCCGCAACTTTATCAGGGTGTCCTTCAGAAACAGACTCAGATGTGAATAAATAAGGCATATGTTTTTTTTTATTTACGAATTATTAAGATGAAACTGTCTTAAAACAATTTCAAGAAATTTGGATATTATTCTATTTTGCTGCAAAAGTAAGAAAGTTCTTTCAAAGGAATGATAGATTACAAAAGTTTTATATAATAAAACAACTTGCTACCGTATTTCACACTGCAACATCGACCGAATTTCTTTGTTTTTTAGTTCTAAAAAGGCTTCTAGCCGATCGCCGATTGCTACGGCACCAACTCCCGCCGGTGTTCCCGTGTAGATAATATCCCCTTGGTGTAGTTTGAAGTACTGCGATAAATAACTGATCAGGAAGTCAAAAGAGAAGATTAAATCTTTTGTATTTCCTGCTTGTACAGTTGTTCCATTTTTGTGTAAACTAAAAGGAATCGCTGCGAGATCTACCTGATCAATCGAAATAAATTCGCTCAGTGCGGCGGAGCCGTCAAAAGCTTTAGCGATTTCCCAAGGATGACCTTTCGCTTTACAACGATCTTGCAAATCTCTCGCCGTAAAATCAATGCCGAGGGCAACTTGATCGTAATATTTGTGTGCAAATTCGGGCTGAACGTGTCTACCATTGCGGCAAATCTTAAGCACCAATTCTACTTCATAATGCAAGTTTTTGGTAAACGAAGGATAGTACAAAGGTTTATGATTCACCAAGAGCGCCGAGGAAGGCTTCATGAATACCAGAGGTTGCTGAGGAACTGGATTTTGCAACTCTTTAGCGTGATCCGCATAATTCCGACCGATACAAATGATTTTCATATTTTAAAGGCTTGTTTAAAATTTTACGTTGAATAATCCTGTCAATTCCTTAACCTCTTTCATCGTTGCCTGTGCAATTTTTCTAATCTCGGCAGAAGAAGCTTTAATCTGCGATTTGACATTTTTCTTATCTGCAAGTAATGCCTTTTTATGCTCTTTAAATCCATTGCTCAATCCTACTAAAGCTTCGCCCACGACGCCCTTCAAATCTGAATACTTCAAATTTCCACTGTGGTAATCTTCCATCAAACTTTGATGTGCTTCCGTTTCACCACAAGCTTTTAACAGTTCAAATAAATTGGTAACGCCCGCACTCATTTCTCCTTCCTTTGACTCTCCCGTATCCGTTACCGCAGATTTAATTTGCTTGCGAATCCGTGCTTCGTCCCCAAAGACATTGATGTAATGTTTTTCTCCGGCACTCTTACTCATCTTGCGACTAGGATCTGCCGTCGACATAATTTTCGGTGTTTCGGTGTACAAAGATTCTGGTAATTTGAAAAATTCTTTCCCCATTTGAAAGTTGAACCGCTGCGCAATATTTCTTGACATTTCCAAATGCTGCTCTTGATCTTTTCCTACCGGTACATAATCCGCGCGGTAAATCAAAATATCGGCCGCGTGCAGAACGGGATAGTCGAGCAAGCCCGCTGAGATAAATTGTTCGCCATCCTTTGGCGTTTGTGAACTTTTATCCTTGAATTGCGTCATTCTCGTCAACTGACCATACGAACAAAAACAATTAAAAATCCAACATAACTCAGTGTGTTCGGGGATGAGAGATTGTACAAAAAGATATTCTGGCTTGATGCCAACGGCCATTAAGTTAATCAATAGCTCCCAAGTATTCGCTCTCAACTTTTTGGGTTGGTAAGGCATTGTCATGGCATGATAATCTACCACACCATAAATACAATCATATTCTGCTTGTAAATCTACCCAGTTTTTGACGGCGCCAAAATAGTTTCCAAAATGCATATCTCCCGTAGGTTGGATACAGGATAGAATTTGTTTTCGTTTACTCATCTTTCTATTTTTTTACTGCTTCCTCCCTAAGCATCAACTGCCGCAATCAAGGAGATTTCTATATTAACAAATTTGGGCAAATTGGCTACTTCTACCAATTCTCTGGCTGGTGCCGTATCGTCATTGAAGTATTCCGAGTAAACCGCATTGATACGGCTGTACAAATTCATATCCTTTACGAATACGCTACACTTAATGACTTCTTCAAAACCAATGCCCGCTTCGGTAAGAATCGCTTTCAAGTTTTTTAATACTTGGTGCGTTTCTGCTTCAATCGAGTCAGAGAGGAGTGCTCCCGTAGCAGGATTAATGGCAATTTGTCCGGAGACGTATAAAGTTCCTCGATGAAGAATGGCTTGATTGTAAGGACCTACTGGCGCAGGTGCTTGATCCGTTTGAATAATTTTTTTCATTTTTAAGGATTATCGTTTATTCCGACGAAACGCCAACGCAACTAATTAGCATGCAATTTTTTTTGGCAAATCGGTGGTAAATGATCATACCATTGTTTCCATAATTGGACAAGGGTAATTTTGATCGAATTGGCTTGCTTTCCTTCCGAAGGAGAAATTAAGGGCAAGCTGTCATAAAATGTTTGGAACGGAAACAATGAAAAAGGCGTTCAATCAATTCTTAAAGATCACTCCATTACAGGCGTTAAAGCAGAACAATTGATTGAGATTTATTGGTCAAAAGCCAATCCGAGTGAAAGTAAGGCGTGGAGGATCAGCTTGTACCCAAAAAGAACCGTTTCCTAGGGCTCAAACCTTTAGTAAAAAAAACACAAAAAGCCCCGCATATTTGATATGGGAGCTTAAGTGGGTTTCTTATCAATTGGCAAAGAGAAAACTACTCCTCCAACTCTTCTTCTGCTTGGATCACCACTTGTCCCTTGTAGTACATACTGCCTTCTAGCCAATATGCTCGGTGGAATAAGTGTGACTCTCCTGTAGTTGAGCATTTCGCAACTTGAGGAACGACAGCTTTATAGTGGGTGCGGCGCTTCCGCTTTCTCATCTTCGATATTTTACTCTTAGGATGTGCCATAATATTTATTTTTGATCACAACTCAATTAAATGAGTTAATTTTTATGATTAAATTTTTTTAATTCGTCCCAAAGTGGGTTTTCTGTACTTTCTTCTGCTGCTGGTACTTCTTGCTGATCCAAGTACTTAAGCATTTCATCGCTGCAATCTTGATCACTTGCTTCGCAATATTTAAGCATCGGTACCGCCAAACAAACACACTCAAAAATATACTTGGCGACGTTAATTTCGGTTGTCCCGCTTGCTAAATATACCACTTCCGCTTCTTCTTTATAAGACGACGCATACTTGAAAATCAATTGCTGCTCGTCTTCAATAGGATAATTTATTGCGGATAAACAACGATCACATTTCGCCGCGGTAGTTCCTGAAATCATAAAGTCCATTACTAGTAAATTAGGTCGCTTATCAAGCGCTAATTTTACGTGGAATAAACCTTCCGAAACAGGCGAATTTTCAAATTGTGAAAAGAAATTCTCATCCAATTGAAAATCAAAGTGATGTATGTCATCTTTCAATCCTAGTAAAGGGATCGAAAAGGCTCTAAGTTTTTCCATTTTAAAAGAAATCAAAAATTGCGGGGCAAAGATACATTTTTTTCCACGATAATGGAAGTAGATTTTATATTTCTTTTCAACTTTTCCCTCAAAATGGACTGAATCCACTTAATAATATGCTTAAAATACTAGAAGTCACCGACCGGCTGATCATTAAAAGCATCTTCCGGCTTCTTCAAATTGGAAAAAGCCATCATGCTAGGCTCCAAATAACAAGCTCAAAGTCCTGTGAATCCCCTTAACAACAAATTGCTTACCCGCAAATAAAGCTTTTCAGCACATCCTTAAAATTCCGTTACAACATTTTCTGCTTTCAAACTTATTAACTAAATTTGAGAGACTCCAACGGAATGATCAACCGCACACCCCTTTTCTTCTGCTCTACAACTTATTCCTTTTTTACCTGAATCGCACACGCCGCGCTGAAAGATATTTCAAAGTAGTGCTTTACTCAAGCCCTAGCGCTAATGCTAAAAATGATTAAAAGCAAAACGGTAGTTCAACGCTGAGTTTGACGCAATACTTATTCATTCGCAATTGATGCAATTCCTTGAAGCTATTTTATTCACTCTACTTAAAATTACCAGTCTTGAAAAATTTATTTCTATTCTTAGTACTCGCTTTAGGCATCACTAGTTGCCAATCTAAAAAAACAGATGCTAAACTAGCACAGAACCTAAATGGAAAATGGCAATTAGTTGAACAGAAAATTGGAATCGGTTCCACCGATACTCCTTGGCGTAAAGTTGAAAATGGTACCGTCCTTACCTTCAAGGCAGACCAAAGTTTTACCGACCGCGATCATCCTCAATGCCAAACGGGTAAGTATAAAATGGAAGCCAATCAATTCACCTTAAGCTACAATTGTTCCGATTATAAGGAGGCACTATCGCATTCGTACGAATTGAAAGATGGTTTTTTATATACGCAACCTTTAACGCTCGTTTGTACCGATGGCTGCGATTATAAGTATCAAAAAATTACTAATTAAGAATCTCTAAAGACAAGATTGGGGTAACACGTTTTGATCGTGCTACCCCAATTATTTTTTAAAAAATAAAATGACCGAAAAGTGGTTGCTAGATCATTTTTTCGGGTTTTACCCAAGCATCAAATTCTTTTTCTGTCAAGTATCCCAACTCAATTGCTGCTGCTTTCAAGGTCTTATTTTCTTTATAAGCTTTCTTGGCAATTGTCCCCGCTTTGTCGTAGCCAATCTTTGTATTGAGTGCCGTAACGAGCATCAAAGAATTTTGCAAATTTTCTTTAATCTTTTGATGATTAGGTGCCAAACCAACTGCACAATTTTCATTGAAACTACGGCAAGCATCGCCAATCAACTGCGCAGAAAAAAGGAAATTAAAAATCATCATTGGTTTGAAAACGTTCAACTGAAAATGTCCCGTCATGCCACCGATGTTAATGGCGACATCGTTGCCACAAACTTGTGCCATTGCCATCGTGAGTGCTTCCGCTTGTGTTGGATTCACCTTGCCCGGCATGATCGAAGACCCTGGTTCGTTCGCAGGAATCATCAATTCTCCAATACCGCAACGAGGACCAGAAGCGAGCATCCGGATATCATTACCAATTTTCATTAAAGAAACCGCTACCGTTTTTAAAGCACCGTGTGCTTCTACGATCGCGTCGTGTGCCGATAAAGCTTCAAATTTATTTTTAGCCGTCACGAAGGGTAATCCCGTCAAACCAGCAATCTCTTTGGCCACCGCTTTGTCGTAACCTTTTGGCGTGTTCAATCCTGTACCTACCGCCGTTCCACCTAAAGCCAACTCAGACAAATGCTTCAAAGAATTTTTGATGGCACGCGTACCGTGATCTAATTGCGCGACGAAGGCAGATAATTCTTGTCCGACCGTAACGGGCGTTGCATCCATAAAGTGCGTACGACCGATCTTAACTACCGCTCTAAAAGCTTTCGATTTTTCGGCTAAGGTATTTCGTAACGCGGCAATGCCCGGCAAGGTATTTTCCATCAAAACGCTGTACGCGGCAATGTGCATCGCCGTTGGAAAAGTATCGTTGGAGGACTGCGATTTATTCACGTCATCATTGGGATGTAAGACTTTTTCTGTATCCGTTAACTCCCCACCTTGTAGCACGTGCCCTCGATTAGCAATAACTTCGTTGACGTTCATATTGCTTTGCGTTCCCGAACCAGTTTGCCAAACCACTAAAGGAAATTGATCATCCAATTTTCCATCTTGAATTTCTTTGCAAACTTTAGCAATTAGCTTTGCCTTAGTTTTAGGTAAAACGCCAAGCTTAGCATTGGTCTGAGCAGCTGCATTTTTCAGAACAGCGTACGCACGAATCACTTCCACCGGCATTGCTTGCCCCCCAATTTTAAAGTTTTGTCTTGACCGTTCCGTTTGTGCGCCCCAGTATTTATCCGCAGGAACTTTTACAAATCCAATGCTATCTTTTTCTTTTCTGAATTTCATTTTTATAATTTTTTATTACTAATTATGCTAATCTTTTTTTTGTGTTGCCGCAGTGAGTAAAACCGTAATTTAGTTTTTTTTTATAAAAACTTGATTGAACTTAAAACTATTACTTACAAATTTCTATTACAAATGTAAGTTTGTTTTTTTAAAAAATAGACTAGCGAGGAAGCAAAGTTATGTTTACCCTATTTTGAAAAACAGTGATTGATCTTGGTAAAGCCATTTGACTAAATCTGCTGCGCTAGGAGAGCGTTATTTTATACGGTAAACGTTTTTATAAATCAACTTGGCAACTGTCTGATAAACTTCCTATATTTGCAAAAAAATTGTCAGAGCAGTTTTTTTTTTGAACAAAGAAAAGTTTTAAGCTTTCTATTTATAGCAGGTTTTATTTCCTGACGCTTACGCGCAAAAAAAATGCAATTCGTACTGGCGCTTTTTTTGATCATAAAATTAAAAGTACTGAAGTACGAAAACAAATAACTATAAGAAAAAAAGGTAGGAATGGTTATCGACGAAAATCCGACTTGCTACCTTAATTATTACAAATTTATCACCCACTTAAAATTTCAATTATTATGGCATTCAAACTTCCTGACCTACCTTATGGATACGATGCACTTCAACCGCACATTGATGAAAAGACGATGAATATTCATCATACTAAACATCACGCTGGATATACAAGCAAATTAAATGCTGCCATCGAAGGTACCGATTTAGAGAAAGCATCAATTGAAGATATTCTCAAGAAAGTATCTAAGCACTCTGATGCAGTAAGAAACAACGGCGGTGGATTTTACAACCACTCTTTGTTTTGGAAATCTATGTCTCCAGCGGGCGGTGGTCAACCAGGCAAAACATCTAAGCTTGGAAAAGCAATGATCAAAGCATTTAAAACTTACGATAACTTCAAAGAGCAATTCACCAAGGCTGCAACTACGAGATTTGGTTCTGGTTGGGCATGGTTGTGTGTTACGCGTACTGGTAATCTTTTTATCACGTCTACGCCTAATCAAGATAATCCATTAATGGATGTAGCGGATAAAAAAGGAACACCAATTGCGGGACTTGACGTTTGGGAACACGCTTACTATCTCAATTACCAAAACAAAAGAGGAGATTACATCAGTGCCTTTTTTGAAGTAATTGATTGGAAAGAAATTGGCAAACGATACGCAGCAGCCACTAAACCGGCAAAGGCAAAAACGGCAAAAGCGAAAGCGAAGCCTACTTCTGTCACCAAAGCAGCAACGAAGGCAAAAGCGAAAGCGACTAAACCTGCTCGTTCTATCAAGAAGAAGAAAAAGTAAAACTCATCGGCAATTTGCCAATGTACTGATTATCTATCACACAAAAATGTCCAAAGAAGTATTTACTTTTTTGGGCATTTTTTTTTACCACGCAATATAATTGAACATCGCCATCATAGAAGCGTTTAACAGGTAAATTGCTTTCGTAGCAGCAGGAATACACGCTAATCGCTAATTGTAAATAAACCGACAAGGAGTGCAATTTCCCCGAAAAAGGGCAATAAAAACGAAAAGTTTTACATTTTGTATACTAATTGCAGATTTTTAAATCTTTTTGTTTGCTTTTAGCTTAGAAAACCTATAACTTGAACTTTGTATTTACTTAGAACTGATTTTCAACCTACAACATATCTAAAAATCTATTCTTTGTTTACGAAAATTTGCATGAACAAACGATTTAATTAATTAAAACCAATCCCCATGATCATTTTAGCAACGTTTTTACTAATTCTAGGCTTTTTTGGCTACGAACTCGTCAAGGAAGCTTAAATCCAACCCTTACACGAAACCAAACGGGCTTTTACAATCATGTTGTAAAAGCCCGTTTTAGCTTACCAAGCGCCCGCGCTTACCGATTGGATATCGGTTTTCGTTTGGCGGCAAGGTGATGACAAAGTCTTTTTAAATTAATTTTTGGCTACTTGTTTTACTGCTTGGTACATCATCTCTACATCTTCCTTAGAAAAGCTGCCAATTAAGCTCGTTTGGAATACATATTCTCGATCGCCTTGAATGCGGATATATCTAAAGTCATAATTGACCCGCGTAGAATCTAATTGTTTTTCAAAGATAAATCCATTTTCTTCTTCTTCCACTACTTTCGTAAAAAATGGATTACCCTTCGCATTTTCTAATTGCTCCTTCTTCGCCGTTGCCATTTCAATCGTTGGTGCGTTCCGCGCAAAGATTTGGAGATTATAATTGCTATACTCATCGTGTCCCATCAGCGTGATGTCTTCTAATTGCCCCAGCTTAGACTTTTTGACCGTCAAACTGTCTGGTGCCATCACTTTTAACGGAATTCCCCAGGTTAGCAAACTTTTTGGCTTCAAGCCGGAAGTTGATTCTTGCTGGCAAGCAAAAGTAATTAGGCAAAATAGGCAAAGCAAGCAACTCACTTTTATCAATTTTAATTTCATCATACTACTGTTTTTTCTTAATCGGACAAATATAGAGAACTTGTGCTTAGTTTTCTGAATTTTAAACAATTCATTTGGTTTAAGCACGCTGCAAACGAATCCTATGCTTGATTCAACTTATAGGAAACGCCTAGCTTAATTAACTCTTTAATAAAATCATTATCGGCATTAATCTTTTTTGACTTCGCAATGGTATTCAAACGAATTTTGTTCTGACGATCTAGAATCGTAATTTTCAAAGCATGCTTGCCTTTATGCAATTGACAAATGGTATCGAGGTTATCGATTAATTCTTTTGTAACGATTTCGATTGGTAACTTCAAGGTAATGGAATCCGTCATTTCCTCCCCAATACTCGCCAATTGACGAACTTCCTTCAATTTGAGTTGGAGTTCCTCACTGTTCCACCGTTTCTGAAAACTGCCTTGCATAAAAATAGCTTCCCCTTCATTCATCAAATGCTTGAACTTCTGGTAATCTTCACTAAACAGAGGAAACTCGATGGCACCATTGTAATCTTGCACCGCAAATAATCCCCATCCAGTTCCTTTCTTGCTAATCCGGTGTTGCGCCATGGTAACGATACCCGCAAGCTTCAGATTTTGACCTTTAAACTGTGGTGCTTTATCGAGCGAACAAGTCGTAAAACTATCTACCTCTACTTGATAATCATCCAGCGGATGCCCACTGACGTAAATGCCCGTTACTTCTTTTTCTTTCGTTAATTTTTCAATCAAACTCCAATCCTTACCTTCTGGGACTTTAGGCTCCGGAATCAAGACCTCATCGCTATCGCCAAAGAGAGAATTAACCGCTTGTGCTTTTTGTGATTGGTAAGCATTCCCATATTTCAGTGCGTGCTCAATGAGCGAATCGTAGCGTTCGGTCGGAGCATAATATTGTGATCGCTTGATGGCTTCAAAACAATCTAATCCACCACCTAAGACGAGACTTTCCATTGATTTTTTATTGACTGAGCGCAAATCCAATCGTCGCATCATATCAAAAATGTCTTTATAATCGCCTCCTGCTTCGCGCTCTTGCAGAATTGCTTCTACCGGTCCTTCCCCTACACCTTTCAGAGCCGTCAACCCAAATCGAATCTGTCCTTTTTTATTGACCGAAAAGTTAGAAAAACTTTCGTTGACATCTGGCCCGAGTACGTCCAAATTCATGCGTCTGCATTCCCGCAAGAAAAAGGTCAACTTGGTAATATCACTTTTGTTGTGACTCAATACCGAAGCCATAAACTCCGCCGGATAGTGCGCCTTGAGGTAAGCCGTTTGAAAAGCGACGAATGCGTAACACGTAGAGTGCGACTTATTAAAAGCATAAGAAGCAAATGCTTCCCAATCCTTCCAAATTTTATCAACGGCTTCCTTCGGATGTCCGTTATTGGTACAACCTTCTAAAAACTTAGGATAAAGTTCATCAATAATTTTTTTCTTTTTCTTCCCCATTCCTTTCCGCAACGCATCCGCCTGACCTTTAGAAAAACCAGCCAACTTCTGGGAGAGCAACATTACTTGCTCCTGGTATACGGTAATTCCGTAGGTTTCGGAGAGATATTCTTCCATTGCTGGTAAATCGTAGGTAATGGGTTCGCGCCCATTTTTACGCGCAACGAAGTTTGGAATGTAGGCTAACGGACCGGGGCGATACAAGGCATTCATCGCAATCAAATCCTCAAATTTATTGGGAATCAGTTCCCGCATATATTTCTGCATTCCACCGGACTCATATTGGAAAATGCCAATCGTTTCTCCTCGCTGGAATAGTTTATAGGTTTTTTCGTCATCGAGTGGAATTTCGTCTGGATCAATCTCCAAGCCGTAATTCTGCTTCACCATGATCAGGGCATCTTTAATAATGGTCAATGTTTTGAGCCCCAAGAAATCCATCTTTAACAGTCCCGCATCTTCGGCGACGCTGTTATCAAATTGGGAAACTAAAAGATCGGAATCTTTAGCAACCGTAACGGGAACGAACTTTGTAATATCGTCCGGTGTAATCACCACACCACAAGCGTGAATCCCCGTATTCCGAATCGACCCTTCCAGTTTTTTTGCTGTCCGAATCGTTTCTCCAATAATATCTTTACTTTCTGATAACTCCCGAAATTTATACGCTTTTTCTTTATCTTCCGAATTCATCTTGGACTTCAAGCCAGGATCAATATCTTTATCCGCCAGTACTTTTTTCAGGGTGGCAGATAAGTGAGTGGGGAAAGACTTGGCAATACGATCTACGTCAGATAAAGGCACATCCAATACTCGACCGACATCGCGCAGCGACATCTTTGCGGCCATCGAACCGTAAGTAATAATTTGTGCCACTTGATTTTTACCATATTTATCAATCACGTAGTCAATTACTTTCGAACGACCAACATCATCAAAGTCAATATCAATATCTGGCATAGAAACCCGTTCTGGATTCAAAAACCGCTCAAAAAGTAAGTCGTACTTAATCGGATCGACGTTGGTAATATTAATACAGTAAGCCACCGCAGATCCTGCGGCAGATCCCCGCCCCGGTCCTACCGCTACGCCCATTTTTTTGGCCGTATTGGTAAAGTCCTGTACGATAAGGAAATAGCCCGGATAGCCCGATTCTTTGATTACACTCAATTCAAAGTTCAAGCGCTCTTCAATTTCCGCCGTGATCATTCCGTAGCGACGTTTCGCACCTTCGAAAGTTAGGAATCGTAAGTATTCATCTTGCGTTTTAAAACCAGAAGGAATAGGAAAGGCCGGTAACAATACATCTCTTGCCAAGGTCAGCTCATCTACCTTATCGAAAATTTCCATGGTATTGGCAATTGACTCCGGCACATCTTGAAAGAGCCTACTCATTTCTGCCTGCGTCTTAAAGTAAAAGTCAGAACTTGGAAACTTAAAACGATTTTCCTGCTCTTTGGTACTAGCCGTATTGATACAAAGCAAAATATCGTGCGGCATATTGTCTTCTTCCTCTACGTAGTGGGAATCGTTCGTTGCAATCACTTTGATATTATACTTTTTAGCATAAACCAATAGTTGTTGATTAATATCTTCCTGCGATACGCCTTTCCCGTCAATGTTGCCTAGCCCTCGATGTCGTTGAAGTTCGATGTAAAAATCTTCTCCAAAAAGGTCAAGCCACCACTTCACGAGCTGCTCCGCTTTTTCCAAATCACCGTTCAAGATTGCCTGCGGAATTTCCGCACCGATACAGCAACTCGTTGCTACCAAACCTTCGTGATATTGTACTAACAATTCTTTATCAATTCGTGGAAACTTACTATACATTCCCTCGATGAATCCCAAAGAACAGAGTTTAGTTATATTCTCGTAGCCTTTTTGATTTTTAGCTAACAACAACTGATGAAACCGTTTATCTTTTTCTCCTTTTGCCCGCAAGAAACTTTGCTTATGCCGATCTGCAACGAGGTAAAACTCACAACCTACGATCGGTTTTATTTTTCTTTTCTTCGCTTCCGCTACAAATTTGAAAGCGCCAAACATATTTCCATGATCCGTCAAGGCAACCCCCCTCTGACCGTCCGCGACGGCCTTGTCCATCATGGCTCCAATTTCGGAAGCACCATCGAGTAAAGAGTATTGAGTATGACAATGGAGGTGTACGAATTCTGACATATTTTAAAGTATCGTTGTAGCATTCCTCGTGACGAAGATTGCTCAGTAAAATCAATGGTATTGCCGCTTTCGTAATCGAGTAATGTCAGGATCATTCCACGATTGGGAAACCCAGCGACCTTAATCGACGGTTGAACTCTTCGTTTGTTGCTAGACGAGTTCTAAAAACAGCTTAACAGTTTCACGGGCGCCTAAACGCCTTACAGTGTTTGAAGTTGTGTAGTTTTACCCACATTTTCGGTATGTTAGTTTTCTCGGTTGAAAATGGGGTTAAGGAAGGTGTATTTGCCCTTCTAATTTTAATTTAGTAATTGCAATTTACGCAAAAAAATGGGATTTAAACGCACGGAATAAGTACAAAATAGAATAAAAAAATCTAATGCCTTAGCTTAAAAAGAACGCACTCGTAAAAATTCGCCTAAACGATAGAACGCAGCTTTCCAAGCTTCACTCGCAAAAACCCATTCTCCATTTTTGTAACCTTTCATCATCGAGAAATATTGATTTTGGCTTTGCCAAATTTCCAATGAGATGCCCATTTTTTTCAAAATTTCAAACACCTCATTCAGCATATCTAAATGCGCCAAAGGGACTTCGGTATTCTTTAATTTACTAATTTCGTAAGTAATTCTTTCGTTGGCCGCTAAGCGAAAACGATCTTTGTGACTCAATTGAATGGACCATTTTTCCAATTGCCGCTGCATTCTTTTCAATTCTTCAATCTTCAGAAAACTTTGCTCAAAAAAGTGATTCAAATCTTCGTTGACAACGTAGCGTACCGCATTGTAATATACTTCTGGGATTGGAATATTATTGCGTTGCATGGAACTCATTAACTGGTAATTATCATTATAGATTTCCCGGAAAGCCGTATCCGCTTGCTGTAAGGTTTTTAGACTAATTTGTTGGAGTACCTTTCGCTTTTCATCTTTAAATAAATGAGCAATCGAATATTTCTGCGTGCCAAAATGTTTTTGCATAATCCCGATCACTTCCCCCAAATCATGTCGATTAAAAGCATCAAGAATGCCAGCTTCCATCTCCTCAAAAACTTCCGTTTTCATGTCAATCGAAATATTCCCGATTAAGTTTTGTTGCCCCAAATAGAGCACCGCAAAGCTAAATCGCTTGTCCGACTGCGTTACCCGAGAGCGTACAATGGTTCTTCCCAGCGCCAATTTTTGATTGCCCGCTGCCACTCGTTTCAAGTATTCGTTGCTCGCCGTATAGTTAAACAAAGGCAATTCCTCCGGTCTAGCTTCAAAAATGGAAGACACGGCGTAGTGCATCCCTACTCGATCGAGCGTCACTACGGAACTCATTACATTTTTTTGATAACTAACCGCTCCATTTTCAAAAACATTACTAGGTGCTTTTTCCAAGCGCTTGATAAATGCTTCGTTTAAATCTATGCCGCTAACTTGCTGCGCGTAGCGAATAGCGCGCAAAGCATATTGTAGAATCTGATTGGTTTCGATACCCGAAATTTCGTCGAAGAACCAGCCGCAACTCGTATACATCAACATGGCATTACGCTGCATTTCTAGTAAGCGTAATGCGCGCGTTTGTTTTTCCTGCGTTAATTTTTTGAGGGCAAACTTTTCTAAAAAGCGTTGTACAACTTCTGGTGAACGATCGTGCAATAAAACCTCAATGTATTCATCCCTCGCGGTCCAAATGTCTTTTAGTAATTTACTCGTTTCTGCTTCGTATAAAGGAATCAACTTGTCCCGCAACCAATCAAGCGTATCCCGCAATGGCGCGCGCCATTTTTGGTTCCACCCCGGACGACCGCCACTACTACAACCACAATCCGACCGCCAGCGTTCTACTCCGTGTACGCAACTCCACGAGCTATTTTCGTGAATCATAATTTCGTGTGTCGGGGGAAATTTTTCGAGGTAAGCGGCGTAATTAGTCAGGTTCACCGTGGGATGTTCTTCGATACTGTTCAAGCAATCCGCTAAAGCCATTTCTCCGTAGCGATGGTGATGCCCATAACTTTCTCCGTCGGTTGCAATTTGTACCAACTGTGGTTTGGCGGAAGCATCTATCCCACTCAGCAAGCGTTTCGCAAAGCGTTTTCCATCATTTAATAAACCATCAAAAGCAACGCCCTGCGCAATGCCTCCATCGTAAAAGAACAGCGCAATCTTATTTCCAGAAGGCAACATACACCAATAAGGCATTCGAGACTCTACACCACTTTTGAAAGTATCCCAGTTTGCCGCGCCTAATTTCCGAAATGCCTTGGCTTGTCGTGGTGCCAAAATAGTATAACTAATGCCATTCGCCACCAAAGCTTCTAAGGTATCCGTATTCACCGCCGTTTCTGCCAACCACATTCCCGCTGGTTTCCGACCAAACCGGTATTCAAAATCTTTGATTCCCCAGATGATTTGTGTCTGCTTATCCCGTTCATTCGCCAGGGGTAAGATTAAATGACTGTGTGCTTGTGCAATCGCCGTTCCGTGCCCGTCGTATCGCTCCTGCCCCAAGCGATCTGCTTCTTGAATAGCTTGATAAGTATTTGGATCTTCTTTTTCTAACCAAGAAAATAAAGTAGGCCCGATGTTGAAACTGATTCTACTGTAGTTATTAACAATCTTTTTGATGTAGCCATCTTGGTCTAAAATCCGTGCGGTAGCATTAGGTGCGTAGCATTCAAAATTAATTCTTGCATTCCAATTAGGATAAGGAGCTGCCGAATCTTGTTGTTCAATCTTTTCTAACCAAGCATTTTCTCTTGGTGGTTGGTAATAATGTCCGTGGATGCAGATGTATTTATTTGAACTCGTCATAGGTTGATGGAAATTCGCTGAGTATTGAATACTTTGTAATATAAATTACTGAATAGCTTTTGATAAAGAATTAGCAATTTTTACAAAGGTAACTACTTACGATTGAAAAGCCCCGAATAAAGGATAGAAACTACGAATTAAAGAGAAAATTGAATATTGCTTCGACTTTCTGAAAACAATAAGAAAAGCATAAGTAGTTCAAGTTCAAGTTCATTTTCTGTTTTCTCAAATTTCGCAATCCTCAAAAATAATGTTTAACAATACATTAACAATGTCGTTAATATATTATTAATTGGCAATAAATCATTTTTTTATTCCCAAGATGTATTTAACTTGAAAACGAATTGTTGAAGAATTTGGTTTTTTAACCAATTATTTCATTTCACCTCGCGCTTAGCAGAAAGTAAGCGCATTGAAAAACACTTTTTCATAAAAAATCTAAAATCATGAAAAATTATTATGTACTGCCCTTTGCTTTATTTTTCCTTCTTAGCTTTGTAGGATGTGATGATTTTGATGATGAATGTATTGCAGATGTTGCCGTTGAGGTACTTGATGCTCCTAGAGCCGTACTTAGTGGCGATATCATTAATGTTGTATGTGTTATCAAAAACATCGTTAATACCGCTTCTAATTGTACTTCCTCGGGAGAAGGAATTGTAACGGTAAGTTGTGGGTATCGGGAAACATTCAGTGATAAGTTTGTCGATTATGAAGTATTCGAAAAGCGTAGCATGGATATCGATGCTTACGATAAAGGAGAAGGTCAAGAAGATTTAATGCAAATGCCTAGCGATTTTGGGAAAGGTTTCTATGCCATGAAAGTAGAGATCAATTACCCTAATGATACTCAATCTAACAACGACTCTAAAGCCGTATCTATTCGTGCTGATTGAACTTGCCTTGCAATTCATAGAACGAAGTATCATTCACTTTCTTACCCCACCTGATTGTTCCGCGCTGTAATATCAAAAAATCACAAGTTTACGACTTCCTGCTAAAAAGCTAATGCTGTATTGTGTTAGCTTTTTTTGTATCTTAGTCTCTACTAAAAGACTACAATAATCAAACTCAGACAACTCGCTTCGCTACCATCAATTGTTATCACCGTAACAATCCTCTTAAGATGACGTACCGTAAGCAAGTACCAACACATTTACAAACTACTAGGCTGATTTTCAACAACTGTACAGATCATTCTATGACAACCGCCACCATTCCATGGAAAATGAACAACCAACTTTGGAAAGAATTACCTTAAAGAAGATATTCGGTGATATTCTAGACCTTTTTAATATTGAGAAAGGACTACTTTATACCTTAAAGGCATTAACGGTATATCCAGGACAAGCCGTCAAGACTTATCTCTTTGAAGATCGTAAAAAAATGGTAAAGCCGTTTCGCTATTTAATTCTCACCACCGCGATTATGGCTTTTTTGACCATCAACTACATCGGGGTTGAGAACTCCCAGTTTCGTAAAGGGATTGAATTGGGTATAGAAAACCGCGAACTCGCAGAACAGAAACAGAATCCTGCAAAGACCGCAAGGTTTGAGCAAATGATCAAAACGATAGAAGTTGCTTATGCGAAGTATTTCAATCTTTTTATCATGTTTAGTATTCCGATCTACGCGATGTGTTTTGCTTGGTTTCTAAAAAAGCCTAAACTTAACTATGCAGAACACCTCATCCTAGCGAGCTATTTAATTGGACAACAGAGCGTCATCAGCATTTTGATCAAACCCCTCGAAAAATATAACTTTGAGTTGGGTACTTCTATTTATACCTTATTGGCGATCGCTTATATGTTCTACCTTTATCAACGCTTTTTTGAGTATAAATTTATCGCAGGTTTCTTTAGAGTACTAGCCGCTTATGCTATCGGTACCGTCATTTATACTTCAATTTTTGGGATGGGAATGGCGATCTATTTCTTCATCACCCTTGGCGTAGGATCATAAGCGTTCAAAAAAATGGCGTACCGAAAGCATTCGGTACGCCATTAATATTTTTCAGATTAAAAACTCGATTAGTTCGGTACCGCTTCTAAGATGGTTCCATCTTTATCCACTTTGATTGGTGTACCCAAACCGCTTTTCTTCACGCGCTCATACTGCGTCTTTGCATCTCCAACAATTAAGTAAATCATCTTATTTGGATTGATGTACTTATCGATCAACACCTTCGCATTATCAATATCCAAGCTGAGAATATCTTTTTCTTCTTGCTCGATGTAATTCGTTGGTAAGCCCAGCGTACTGATATTTTCGAGTACGCCCATTTTCTGGTATAAGGTTTCGAAAGCACGCGCATTTTTCTTGATAAAAATACTCTTAGTCGCTTCCAAATCTTCTTTGGTGTATTCCTCTTTGTAGTCAGTAATGATATCTTTAAAAATATCAATTGACTCTTTCGTCACGTTAGATCTTACACTAGAATTTGCACCAAAATATCCTGTATTTACTCTTCTTGGTAAAAAAGATCGCGCGCCGTACGTGTATCCTTTTTCCTCTCGCAACGTTTGGTTCAATTTACTATTGAAACTACCACCTAGTCGGTGATTGACCAAACGGGCAACGTTATAATCGGGATCGTTTCCTTTCATGGTAGGATTTCCAATTTGAATAACGGATTGCTTCGCTTCGGGAACATCTACGAAATAAACGACTGGCTTATCAACAGCGGTAGGTTCTGCGTAAGTAGGGAAACTTACCTCTTTCGCTTTCCATTTATCCTCTAAAGATTTTAAAGAACGCATTACTTTATCTTTAGACACCGCACCTACGATGTGGAAAGAAGAAATACTTGGTGAAAAGTTCTTTTCGTAATACGCTTTCAAATCTTCAATCGTAATATTTTCTACTACTTCTGGAGAACCTAAAGAGTTGTGCGATAAAATATGATCTTTCCCGTAAATTAGCTTATTGAATACATTACTAGCTACACGATTCGGTTGCGCATTACGCTGTTGAATCGTCGTCAAAGTACTTTTTTTCAAACGGTCAAATTCTTTTTCATCCCATCTTGGCTCCAACAACATTTCCTCAAAAATAGCAAGTACTTTGTCGTAGTTTCTAGCCAAACAGCTTCCTGAAATGGAGATAAATTCAGCAGAAGTAAACATATTGATACTAGCTCCTAATTGACCGATTGCATCTTGTAATTCCTCTGGTGTTTTGTTCTTCGTACCTTCTTTCATCACATCTGTAATCAAGTTAGCCACACCAACTTTATTCATATCATCCAATAACATTCCTCCTTTAATTCTAAGGCTGAATTCTACTAATGGTAATTCGTTGTTTTGAATTCCATAAACCGTTAAACCATTAGCCAATTTGCTTTGGTAGATATCTGGCGTTGCCAAACTTGGTGTCGTTCCTAAGGCAGGCTCTACACTTCGATCAAATTTAGAAGGTGTTTTTTCAAAATCGACGGTACCCTCTTCCATCGGATCCGCTTCTGCACCTTGTACAATTGGCTCTTCTACAACTTCCGCTACGGTTGCACCTTCTAGTGCTAATGCTACTTGTCCTTTAGGGACAAAACTCGTCGCAATAAAGTTTTTACCTTTGATATACTTTTCGTAAACACGCATTACGTCTGCTTTCGTTACCGCCTGAATCTTTTTAATTTCATCTGTAATTCCGCCGGGGTTTCCACCTCTAAACTCATTGAATTGTGCCAACTGGAAAGACTTGCTCAATACGCCAGAAATACCACCGTAGAAATCTGTTTCCAAGGAGTTCTTAATTCGCTCCATGTCTTTATCATCAATGCCATTCTTTTCAAAATTAGCAAAAGCAGTTTCTACCGCAGCGTGAACTTGATCTAAATCAACGCCGTTATTCGCACGAATGCTGACGTAAAAGTTACCCGCAATTTCGCGCGCAGAATTATAAGACGAAGTAGAAGGCGCTAACTTTTCTTTCTCCACGATTTCTTTATAGAAAGGCGCTCTTTTTCCTTGTGATAATAATTGTCCTAAGTAATCTAAGGCATAACCATCTACGTGACCATCTTCTACAGTTGGCCATACCAATCTCAATTCAGGTAATTCTGCAAAGTTATCTTCGTGCATTAATTTTACTGTTTCTGCAATTACCGCTGGTCTTGGCTTGATTGCTTCTACGTCTTCCTTCGCTGGAATTTCGCCGAAGTATTTCTCGATCATTTCTTTCGCACTAGCGTTTTCAAAATCACCCGCCAAAACTAAAGTCGCATTATTTGGTCCGTACCATTTGTCATAAAATTCTTTGACATCCTCAATGGTTGCATTTTGTAAATCTTCCAAACTACCAATTACTTGCCAGTTGTAAGGATGATCTTCAGGATAAAGCGCTTTATCCAATACGTAGTTTGTATGGCCATAAGGTTGGTTATCTACCCGTTGTCTTTTTTCATTTTTCACTACCTGCTTTTCATTTTCAAGCACGGGTGTCGTCACGGTATTGATCATGAAACCCATTCGATCACTTTCCATCCAAAGTACTCTTTCTAAAGCATCTTTAGGCACTACTTCGTAATAAACGGTACCGTCATTCCAAGTACCACCGTTAAGTGTTCCTCCCATTTCTTCAATCTTCTTGAAGAAATTACCTTTTCCAACGTTTTCAGAGTTTTGAAAAAGCATGTGCTCAAAAAAGTGTGCAAACCCAGTACGACCAGGCTTCTCTCGATTAGAACCTACGTGAAAGAGAATCGCAAGCGAAATAATTGGGTCAGACTTATCTTCGTGGAGGATAACTTCCAAACCATTATCTAAAGTATACTTCTCGTAGTCGATCTTCAACTCCGGTGTTGAAGCTTCCTTTGCAGCGTCTGTTTTACAGCCAACGGCAGAGAAAAGAAATACCCCCAGAAGGAGGAAAGAAAAAAACTTAATTAGTTTCATAATCTAAGATGTTTTATTAGAAGCTAGTACCGCTTCTTTCTGTTTTTTAAGAAATTAAAAAAAATGTTTTGGGAAATTTTAATAAAAAAATAGGCCTATGTTAGCATTTATTTGAATTGTCCTGCTACCACCAAGTGGCAAAACTTTATTCTTTCTACACGAATCTCCTAGGCTGAATTTGCTGAATGTAGCGCAGCAAGCTTAGCCCAAAACTGCGTTTGTAGCTACGTTGAATCTATTTGTCTATTTTTACTGATAAGAAATTGGCGTGCTTCATGATGGAAGTATGCGCACATCTATATAGTCTGTCTGTAGGGTACATAATAATTTACACAACAAAAGTAAGAAATTTGCTTTAATATTAGAAATACAGAGATATAAAAGCACCATTAAGCCGCGATTTTCGGACGAATGGCAAGTATTTTTGCGGTTCGTAGATTATTTTTGCTTCGTTTTGGGCAAGCGCTTCGTCGTTGTTTTCACCACTTTGGGCTTCGTTAGTTTTAAAGGTTCGAAAATCATGATGGCTAAAGGTGATAATATAATGTCTAACTGGTACGCTTTCCCGTGTTGCTTTTTCTTAGTCGCTTTGAGTTTAGCCGCATTAACGACGCCACTTCCTCCAAAATCAGTGCTGTCACTATTAAGTACTTCTACCCAAGTTCCCCCTTGTGGTACTCCCAATTGATAACTTTCCATCGTTTTCGAATTAAAGTTGCAAACGATGAGCAAGGGCTTATCCTGCACACTACCTTTTCGCAGGTATACGAAAACGCTATTTTTATTATCCGCATAGTCAATCCACTCAAAACCTTCTTGGCTGAACGCGTGGAAGTACAAACTTGCATGACTCGTATAAAACTTATTGAGTGACTTCACCCAGTTTTGCAGGTTTTTGTGATAGGCGTATTGTAGTAATTCCCAGTCCAAACCGCGATCGTGACTCCATTCTTGGGTTTGCCCAAATTCTCCCCCCATAAACAACAATTGTGTGCCGGGGTGCGTAAACATATAGCCATACAACAAGCGCAATTGCGCAAATCGTTGCCACTCATCGCCTGGCATTTTATTGATTAACGATCCTTTTCCGTGTACGACTTCGTCGTGCGAAAGTGGGAGCATAAAGTTTTCTGAGAAAGCATATACCAAGCTAAAACTAAGATCATTTTGGTGATACTGCCGATAAATCATTTCTCGTTCCAAATAGGCCAACGTATCGTGCATCCAACCCATCATCCACTTTTGCCCAAAGCCTAACCCACCATCAAAAGTTGGTCTTGAAACACTGGGCCAAGCGGTAGATTCTTCCGCGATCGTAATGGCACTAGGATATTCGAGATAAACAGTTTCATTAAAATTTTTCAAAAATTCGATGGATTCTAAATTTTCTCTACCACCGTATTTGTTAGGAATCCACTGACCTTCGTCCCGTGAATAATCTAGGTACAACATCGAAGCAACCGCATCTACCCGTAAACCATCAATATGGTATTGATCTAACCAAAATAAAGCATTTGAAATTAAAAATGCGCAAACTTCATTTCTCCCTAAATTAAAAATGCAACTTTTCCAATCCGGGTGAAAACCTTGACGTGGATCAGAGTGGTCGTATAAATGCGTACCGTCAAAGAAAGCCAAACCATGACCATCTTCCGGAAAATGCGAAGGCACCCAATCCAAAATCACCCCAATACCTGCCTGGTGAAAAGCATCGACCAACAGCATGAATTCCTCTGGATTTCCGTAGCGTGCCGACGGCGCAAAGTAACCCGTGAGTTGATATCCCCACGAAGCATAATACGGGTGCTCCATAACCGGCATCAACTCAACGTGCGTAAACCCCATCTCCGCTACGTACGCCACTAGTTCTAGCGCAAGTTCGCGATAACTCAACGAACGATTCTGCTCCGCTCTAAATTTCTTCCAAGATCCAAGGTGTACTTCGTAAACCGAAAATGGCTTGGGATTGCTGCGTTCTTTATCCCGTTTACTCATCCAAGCTTGATCCTTCCATTGGTAATCAAGTCCCCAAACGACCGAAGCCGTCTTCGGAGGATTTTCGCAATACTTTGCAAAAGGATCGGCTTTGTCTAGGCGCAAACCATTGTAAGCAATGATATGATATTTATATAACGCTCCTTGAACAACATTAGGAATGAAGCCTTCCCAAATGCCACTATTATCCCAGCGTAAAGACAAATTATGTTCTTCTGTTTTCCAGGCATTAAAGTCACCAATCACCGAAACGGCTTTAGCATTTGGTGCCCAAACCGCAAAATAAGTACCTTGTTCTCCCTCCCACTCCATCAAGTGGCTCCCCAGTTTTTCGTACAACCGAAAATGTTTACCCGACTTGAACAATTGAATGTCGAAATCTGTAAACCTCGAAGCTATTTTTACCTGCGACTTATTTTGCATGTGTAGTTGATTTTAGTGAAACGGTTGTAATTTGTAATACTACTTCTATAAAGAATCTTTTCACTCCTAAAGGCTCAAAGATAGAAAACCTCCATCACTAATTTACTGGTCTGTCGAGTTAAAAACGACTTCAACGCACAAAAAATACTCCAATGAGGAAAGAATCTTCATTGGAGTAATCCGTGCTCCGCCGCACTTTAAAACTTCGACTCAGCAACTAGCTTAGCGAATTTGTTCCATAATCCAGTTTCCTACAAAAGTCATCGCCACTGGCGCGAAAGTTTCTTCAATTTGGTAATACTCTGCCACCGCTCCCGTTTTTGCCGTTTGAAAGAGGTGATTCAGTTCGGGAAATTCTTTTATTTCAAATACTTGGCAGGGTGCTTTTTCTAAAGCTACTTTGATCCCTTCCAAATTGACTTTAGCGGGTACTTGCAGGTCTTTGCCACCGTTGACGGCTAAGGTTGGGCAACTGACTTTCGTCAAATAAACCGCAGGATCAAAATTGAGGAAATACCGAAACCAAGGACCACCAACTTGATTCAGTAGTTGATCGACCATCGCCTCCGCGGAGCCGCCTTGTGCTGCTTTTTCCGCCGCAGATAAGGCTTCAAATTCTGGTTTTAGAAGTGTGAGTAAGGCGGATCTTCTTTCCATCGCCGATAAGTCTTTTTTGATAATTTCGTATACTTTTAGATTTTGAATTGAATCCTTTTGAACCGCAGCCTCCGGTTTTCCCATTGATCGCCCAATCAAGCCTTGCTGCTGGATTAATAATTCGTCGCATTTGATGCCAGGACCTGCCAATAAAACGATAAAGGAAACATCTTTGGATTCGCTTGCCACCATCGGTGCAATCAAGCCTCCTTCACTGTGACCAACTAAGCCAATTTTGCTAGCGTCAATTTCTTTTCTCGTTTTCAGGTAGGCAATTCCGGCCATGACATCCCGAGAAAAATCCAAAGACGTAGCGCCAGTAAAGTTACCCGTTGATTTTCCAACCCCACGATCATCGTAGCGGAGTACCGCAATTCCTTGACGAGTTAAGTAATCGGATAAGACCCAAAACGGTTTGTGTCCCATCAATTCTTCGTCGCGATTTTGTGGACCAGAGCCAGAAATTAAAATCACCACGCCGTGCGGACCTTCGGTTTTGGGTAAGGTCAAGGTTCCGGAGAGGGATAATTTATCTGCTTCGTTAATGTAGCTCACCTCTTCACTCGTATAGGGAAATGGCGCCTTGGGTTCTTGTGGTCGGTTGAGCACTTTTGCCCCACTTGATCTTTCCATCACTAAATCTAGTGACATAGCTCCTTGTGCCCACTTGCCCGTTAGTTTTTTGCCCGCAGCATCCAACGATCCCGTATAACTCGCTTGAAAAGCACTAAACTGAATCGTAATTTGTGCACCTTCAACTACTACCTCCGAAGCATTAAACCCTTTCACTCCTTGTGCAGGTACATCAATCGTAGCCGACCACTTTTCCGCTTCGTGTTTAATATCAAAGCCGAGATCTAAAGTTCCACCGGGTGTGGTCAAACTTCCGGACCAAGCACCTACGAGTTGCTTTTGAGTCGCAGTATCCTGTCCACTCAAAGTAGTCAAAGAAAACAAGCCAACGAATAGGAACATTAACGATAAACGATAAGTAGTAGCTAGTAGATTCATCAGTCTATTTTTTTTAGTAAAGATTTAGTAAAGAATTAAAATACAAAAGAAGTATTACTAAAACAAAGATAAGTTACTTCCGATTAGCAAGTCGATAATAAAGACTAAAAACCTTAATTTTCAGATCGAAGGACAGGGAGTCCGGAATTTTGATCGAGTTGATCGATTTAGCGGGTAGGAATTATCGCTGAGGCTATAATGCAACAAATCCTGCCACGCAACAAAGTCGCCTAGCAGGATCTGTAAATATTTTGGGTGGTTGTGATTAATACACGCTGTATTACCGCTTACCGCCGTTCAATTCTTCTTGTAGTTTTTCTAAGTTTGTCCAATCTCCTGCGGCAGCCAATTTAGCTTGTTCTGCCCAAGTAGAAGGATTGTGCATTTTGAATCGGCTTCCTGCTTTTTCTAAAACGGCTTTTAAAAAGCTGATTTTAGATTTAGCCAATTGTGCGAAAGTAACAACGCCGTCCTCATTTAATAATTTTTCAATTTTGGGACCGATTCCTTCGATTTTTCTCAAGTTATCTTTTTTTGCGGCAGCTTTAGGAGTTGCTTTCGCAGTCGTTTTCTTAGCGGTAGTTTTAGTTGCTTTTTTGGCCTTAGCTGGCTTTGCAGTAACTTTTTTTGCGACGATTTTTTTTGCTTCGTCTACGTATACAACCGAATTGTACACACCAGTGTAAGGAGAAGGAATGTAATCATCCGCATTCCAGTCATTTTCCCAAGTCTCGTTGTTGATCAAGTAGCGAAATTCATAATTTCGACCAGTCGCTAATTCTACAACAGCTTCGAAATCTCCTTTTTTAGAGGCTTTCATTGCAACAGCATCCGCTGCATTCCAGTCATTAAATTCACCTAAAAGTAAAACTTGCTCCGCTTTGTTTACTGCTTCTTGCGGCAAAGAGAAGGTAACCTTACAAACAGGCTTTGTTTTTGAAAATTGCTTCTTTAAACTCATTACTTTTCTTTTAAAATAAAATAGATTAATTAGGTTAGGTATATTATTTTTACTAATACCTTCCCTTAAAAAAGATGCAAAGATACGTAAATAATTGATTTTAAAAAGAAATGTATATTATTTTAATGTTAATTCATTGCTTTTTTTGTAATTCTTCCATTAGAAATTGTTCTACCATAGGCAATTGCCGAGCAATCCAATCTTTCATACGCTGTACTTCACGGTCAAAATCTGCTCCTTTCAGGAAAGGGTGGTCTTTTCCCAAAGGCCAACGCGCTTGATTGGCTAAGACGGCGGGGCGAATTTGTGCCGCAATTTGGTCCATCCGAGCAAAGATCTGGTCGGTCGTTAAGGTTCCATTGGCCTTTAAAGCCAAAAACTTATCTCGGAGGCGTTGGTTATAACCAACTGGATTTAACTGCATCAACCGTTCAAATAGTTTTAGCCGTGCACAATCTAGTACGGCGGTTTGCGCACGAGGTTCGGCGTCACCATCTCTTCCATAACCGTGATCGTAATCCCAAGGGCAAATTTTATACTTTTCACTTTCCTTGACGCGGTAGAGATAAAAATTTTTCACTACGCCATCCCCATTATTAGAAATCAGTAGTAGCAATTGCCAATCAATTAAATTATCGAGATCAAAAATTTGCTGAATACCATTTTTTTCACTCGTAAAAATACTATCACTCGTGTTAAAAATATAATCGGTAATTTCGTAAATTTCGTTGGCGCGATTTTCTTTTTCCAATTTGGGATAACGTTGATTAAAATAAGCCTTATCCGCTATTTGCTCTCGCTCTGCTTGGCTGTAGACATCAAATCGACTGTTCGTCAATATATATTTCCTAAATCCAATATACCGTTCCTCGTGCTCCTCCGTTCGACGATTGATCGGCGGTTCTTTGTACAAAACAGCAAAAGGATCGCGCCGTTCCAACTCCAAACTACGCGCATCTACACGTTGTGTCAACACGTACAAGCCATGGTAAGCTTCTCCAAAATAAAGCGTGGCGTAAGCCGTCTTGGGTACCCGATTGCCTGCCGAAAAAGCAGCGTACAAATCGTAACTCAAGGTATTCCGCATGAAAGTCATATCCAAATGAGAAGCGATCAATAACCAATGCTTACTCTTGGGTAATCCAGCCATCGCGACAGCTCGGGGAAGACTTAAACCATAATGTTTTTTTTCCAAAAACGCAGAGGTATTCCCTCGGATTCGCACCGCCGCAGGAATTTGATCTAAGTATAAGTTTTGAAATTGATCGTAGTAACTAAGGTCAAATTGATTCTCTTGAAAAAAGATATCTTTAGGAGTTGCCGTAAGTACTACGCGAGGAAGTGTTGACCGATTAGCCGAACGTTCTTTCCAGCAATAAAAAGGAGATATAGCAAGGATCGCAAGCAGTAATATTCCAATAAAAAAGTATTCTTTTTTGGTCAACATAAAACCCTATCGTTGGAGAAACTGAAGTTGCGAACGACTATCGCGACACAAATAAAACTAAGTAAGGCTAATTTAAGGAAAAGTTAGGCATATTCGGATTAGTTGTATTATAAATATTGAGAATGCTGATCTTAACTTGCATGAATTTTGCCAAAGGAAAATCGGCGATCATATTTAAAACTTCCAACTCAGAGTTGGCTTTAAAAACAACCCAAAGCTTTGCTTCTTCCATCGAAAGCGCATAATTCATCAATTTACCTTCTTCCAATAAGCGATCAACTACTGCACGTTGGAAAGGAATGAGCTGCATGAATTCTTCTGAAATGTCGTCAGGCAAAGTAAAGTCTGCCATGTATTGGTATTCCGGATTCATATTAAAAGAGGATTAAAAGCTTGGCACCGCTTGGTACCTTATCTGTTAATTTAGTATCAAGAGACTTCACTTAGCAAAAAAAATGCTTCCGAGCTAAGCGGGATGGGGCGGTAGAACTACTTAGAAGTATTTAGCTTATTACGAAAATAAGATTTTATTTATAGAAAAAAATATCAAATCCCGCAAATCATTCCAAATCTAGCATTTTCCACAAAAAAAGGAAGCTATTTGTCGGCTTTCAGCAGCATTCTGATGCTTGTACTCAAAAAAAGATCAAAAAAAATCCCGAATGTTCTAACGAGCATTCGGGATAAAAGTATTAAAACTTTACTTTAGTTGAGTTTGCGATTAGTAGTTGATTCCTAATGCCTTCAACGTTTGCATATCTAATTGTCCAACAGGAAGATTGTTATCTTTTTGGAATTTAGTTAAGGCAGATTTTGTACGTACACCCATTACATCATCAAGAGGACCTGGATCATAACCACGGCTCTTTAATGCAGACTGGATAGAACGAACAGTGTATCCTGTGATTTTTTCACCACAAAGTACTTCTCTCCATTCAGTGAAACCACCTTTCTTAGTTAATCTTCTTTTTGTTAACGTTGCGTATTCCGCAGGAACTTCGATTGTTCTAGTGGCAGCAGCAGCTTTTACTACTTTTCTAGTTTCGCTAGCAAACTCAGCAGGAATGATTTCTTCTCTAGTAGATGCTGGAGCTTTTACAACTCTTTTTGTAATGGTTTTGTACTCAGCAGGAATGATTTCTTCCTTAGTAGTCGCTGGAGTCTTTACAACTTGCTTTGTAACTGTAGTATATTCTGCAGGAATAATTTCTTCTCTAGTAGTAGCTGGAGTTTTTACAACTCTTTTTGTAATTGTTTTGTACTCAGCAGGAATTACTTCTTCTCTAGTAGATGCTGGAGCTTTTACAACTCTTTTTGTAACTGTAGTATATTCCGCAGGAATTACTTCTGCTCTGCTTGATGCAGGTGCTTTTACAACTCGCTTGGTTCTAGTACCGTATTGTGCAGGAATTTCAACATTCTTGATACAATCGTCACCGCTGTCAGTATAACCTGCAGCACAACCTTTACGTACTTGACGAGTGTAGTTTTGGTATTCTGCTGGTACTTCTACCAAACACCATACTAAGCAATCGTTAGGATCAGCTGAAAGACAGTTTCTGTCTGCTTTTTTCTTAACCCACTTTGTAGTAGCAGGCTTAGTTTCTACTCTTTCAGAAATCGTTTCGTATTGTGCAGGTACTCTTTCGATTCTACTAGAAGCTTCTGCTACTACGTATTGCTCTGTAACCGTTTCGTATTCTGCGGGTACAGAAATCATTCTTTGAGACTCTGCTTTTACCATTACTTGTTCCGTAACCGTTTCGTATTCTGCGGGTACAGGAATTAATCTTCTTGTTTCAGGCTTGATCATTACTTGCTCTGTTACAGTTTCGTATACTGCTGGCATTGCAATCATTCTTCTTGTTTCAGGCTTGATCATTACTTGTTCAGTAACAGTTTCATATTCTGCTGGTACAGGAATAACTCTTCTTGTTTCAGCTTTCACCATTACTTGATCAGATACTGTATCATATTCTGCTGGTACAACTTCTGTTCTAGAAGAAGCGGCTCTTACTTCAACCTGCTCGGTTACTGTTTCGTACTCATCAGCGATGAGACATTTAGCGTAACATTTACCTGGTTCTCTTTCAAAAGGTAAATCATCACCTGGTTGTGCGAAAGCAACGGTACCACATAACATGAGTGTAGCTACTAAAATTAGGTGCAATCTTTTCATAATTGAATTGAATTGGTTTTGATTAATAAAATTTAATTGTATTTATGTATTCGTAAATAAGCATATGTTCTAATGGCGTGACTTCCCAAAACAAAGGGCATAAACTAGCCAAACAACCATATTTTAAGCATACACTTAAAGGTTTAATTATAATGAGCGCAAATTTAGAGGTTATTTTTGGGATAACATAAATAATACTTTGTTATTATTTTCGGACGAATTCCAAGCTCTGAAATTAATGACATGGGAAGCATTCTCCCATCTTTAAAAAGAATGCTAATTTCGTCTTTTAAGGTGCTATACACATTATTCGATTCCTCTCCCGCTAATAAAAGATAATCCGCATCCACGTTCGGATGGGCTTTCAAGATTTTTTGACGCACATTTTCAATCTGGTCACTCGAAAAAGGCTCATTTTTAAGCTGAATCTTAAATAATTTTCGATTCAATAAGCTTTTGGCAAGAAAAGATAATACAAAATCCTCATTCACCGTAAAACTTTTCAGCGCCATAACAATGTCATAATCATCTAATTGTGCAAAATGTTCCAAGATTTCAGCTTTCTTTTCCGCTATTTGATCTGCCTTAAGATTATTATAAAGGAAATAGGCTAAATTTTTAGAAACTGCTAGTTTTTTTCCCTTCAACGCGAGCACTTTTGCTCTTTTTAAGGTGCGAATGAGCATCTGCTCCGCCGATAAAACTGTTTTATGCAAATAAACTTGCCAATACATGATCCGACGAGCCGTCAAAAATCTTTCAATTGAGTAAATTCCTTTCTCCTCTACTAGCAATTGATTATCTCGCACGGCCAACATCTTGATAATTCGATCATAGCCAATTACTCCCTCCGAAACCCCCGTAAAAAAACTATCGCGGTTCAGATAATCCATTCGATCCATATCTAGTTGCCCGGATACGAGTTGGTGCAAAAATTTCTTAGGGTATTCGTCTTTAAATATTTGGATCGCTAAAGTCAATTGACCATTGAATTGACGATTAAGTGCTTCCATAAAAAATACGGAGAGGTCTTCGTGGTGAATACTGACCAAAGTATGTTCTAATGCGTGTGAAAAAGGACCGTGCCCCATATCATGCAGCAAAATGGCGATCGAAACTCCCTGCGCCTCTTCTTCCGTGATCTCCGTTCCTTTCGACCGCAGGACACTAATCGTTTCCGTCATCAAATGTAGTGCACCCAAAGCATGATGAAAACGCGTATGTAGCGCGCCGGGATATACATAATGTGTAAACCCCAATTGCTTTATTCTTCTAAGTCGTTGAAAATAAGGATGTTCCACCAAATCAAAGATCAAACCGTAAGGAATCTCCGTAAAACCGTAAACCGGATCGTTGAATATTTTTTTCTGATTCATATTACTGTCAAAACATACACAAGTCTCCCTTTTTCGTTAAAAGCATATTTTTTTAACTTTTAGAAGTTACGAAGTTCATTTGGAAGTACAAACTACATAGGGTAGACTGATTTCTTCTAGGAAAGGTTGCTTGGTATTTTTAATTTTTAATTATCATATAATAATTAAGCAAATTTACACAAATTTGCTGGCGGAGCAATTTATCTTCACAATTCCGCATAAATTGCTTGCGCCTTACAAAGGAAAGCGCAACGCTTAGAGCCAACAATGAAGAAATCCCACCGCTAAAATTAGACAATACGATAAAAGTAAGACATTAATTGAGCGCAAACTCAATCTTTTTAATTTTTTTAGCGTTCAATAGCTTTATACGGATACAAGGCGAAAATATGGTTTACAAGATCTGGTATACCAAAACACCTATAATTAGCTAATAATTTAGCTAACAAAAGTAAAGAATTCATTTTACATACTTGCGTAAGTAGGTTTACCAAATAGATTGGTGATTTTGACGGAAGAAAATTTTGCTACAATCGAGGCGAAAAATGCAGGAAACCATTGGTTTTCAAGGCTTTTTAACGAAGAGTGAAATAAAATTTACTCGTCATAAATTATTGAATTTATTAGGTAAACCTACTTAGATTGGTGATTTGCTTCTAGAGCTTAGTTTTTAGCGCTAATTTACAAAACCTATATCCCTTATATTTTTGTCGCAAAATAGTTAACCTCGAAGTTGTATAAAATGTATCTTCAAGTTTTCAACTTGGAAGCGTTGCTTCATTTTTTTAATGAAAAAAAAAAGTAACTTTTCAACAACTTCCTCACAACCAACAAAATTGAATGGAAAAAATCAAAATCCTCTGGGCAGACGACGAAATCGACCTTTTAAAACCTCAATTGCTTTTTTTAAAAAATAAAGGCTACGAGGTCATTACTGTTACCAACGGGCACGATGCCCTCGAAGAATGTGAAGAATCCAACGATATTGATGTCGTCTTTTTAGATGAATCAATGCCTGGGTTGACTGGACTGGAAACCTTGAGCCGGATCAAAGAAATGAACCGTCACTTACCCGTCGTCATGATTACCAAAAATGAAGCGGAAAATGTCATGGAAGAAGCGCTTGGTTCTCAGATTTCTGATTACCTCATTAAGCCCGTCAACCCCCATCAAATTCTTTTGACGCTGAAAAAAATTATTGATAATAAACGCCTTGTACGGGAAAAAACAACATCAGGCTACCAACAGGATTTTCGACAAATCCTCATGGAGATCAACAGTGGCTTGAATTACGAAGAATGGGTAGATATTTATCGCAAAATCATTAATTGGGAGTTAAAACTAGATGATTCTAGTACCAATCAAATGTCCGAGATTCTTGCGATGCAAAAAAGTGAAGCCAACGCGGCATTTTCTAAGTTTGTCACCAAAAACTATATAGATTGGGTCGGTACGACTGATGAAGATAGTCCAACCTTTTCTAATAATTTACTCCGCCGAAAAGTTTTTCCAGAAATGGATGCGGACGTTCCCACCGTTTTGCTCTTACTCGATAATTTGCGCTACGATCAATGGAAAACGCTAGAACCTATTTTTTCCGAATTTTTCAGAGTAGAATCCGAAGACTTCTTTTACAGTATTCTTCCTACTTCTACTCAATATAGCAGAAATGCCATTTTTGCCGGCTTGATGCCTTCAGAAATCCAAGAGTATTTCCCCGAATGGTGGCTCAATGACAATCAGCCCGGTGGAAAAAACATGAAAGAGTTTGAATTGCTCAAAGAACAAATTAAACGTACTTTCCGCAAAGAAGTGAAATGCGATTACGTCAAAATTACCAACGTTAATAATGCGAATAAGCTACATGATAATATCATCAATTACCTCCAGAATGACCTGATGGTAATTGTTTATAACTTTATTGATATGTTGTCGCACGCACGTACCGAGATGGAAGTTTTAAAGGAATTAGCGGGCGACGAAAAAGCGTATCGCTCCTTGACGAAATCTTGGTTTGAACACTCGCAGTTGTGGGCAGCTCTTAAAAAAATTGCCGATCGGGATATTCAATTGATCGTTACGACGGATCACGGTACCATTCGGGTCAATCAACCGTCCAAGGTGGTTGGAGATCGAGAAACGACGACGAATCTGCGTTATAAAGTTGGTAGAAATTTACAATACGACCGTAAGGATGTTTTGGAAGTAAAAGATCCAAAGAAAGCCTTCTTACCGCGCCCGAATGTAAGTTCGACCTTCATCTTTGCCAAAGAAGATAAGTTTTTCCTTTATCCGAATAATTATAATCATTATAATAATTACTACAAGAATACTTTCCAACACG
>CALFBG010000340.1 GCA_937951685.1 uncultured Saprospiraceae bacterium
TTCCTTGTTAGACTTAACTCATTAGACTTAAATAACCGCTTATTTTTTTTAAACCATCGAAGAACAGTGTCACTAATACTGCCTTTCAACTTATTTTATGGCTATTTTTTTCAATTAAATTACGGGAAATAGTTTAATGAAAAACATAACTAAGCTGAAAAAATAATTTAAGTAAAAAAGCTAATTCCAATCATCAATAGTTTAAATCTTAGAAAAATGAAATTAATCATCAGCCTAGTTTTATTGAGTATCAATTCCTTTTCTTTTGCGCAAACTATCGAGCGACAAGTAATCGCTAGTGCTGGTGGCAGTTACGATGATTCCATACAAATATCATGGACGATCGGAGAAACGATTACTAGTTTTCTAGCCGCAGATGTTTCCTTAGCTCAAGGATTTCAACAAGATACAGCAACGACGGTACAATTACCCTTACAACTTTTAACCTTCACGAGTACGCCAGTGAATAGCTTACCATTACCGCAAACACTAGTCTATCACCGAGCAGTTGAACCAGTTTGTCTGGCTTGTGAGGATCAAGAAGATATGCTCAGTTTTGACCAATCCGAAAGCACGAGTACCGAGCAAAGTAATCATCAAATACCGAATGCCTTAGCCCGTACAGCACAAATGCAGTTATCCTTAACTGTCTATCCAAATCCAAGTGCTGGATACTTGACCGTTAAAGTTGATACGGGTATAGCCGAGTTTCCGGATCAAGCAATGTGTCTCATTGTTGATAATCAGGGAAAACAAGTGTATGCACAACCCATGACAGCAGCATCGCAAAGCTTAAATCTAAGCTCGTTCCCTGCTGGCAGTTACCAACTACAAGTCCGTTTAACTCCGACAAGCTTCAAACACCAAAGCTTTATCATCATAAAATAACACAGAATTTCCAACAAAATATTTCTACCCAATTTAGCTTGCTAACGCACTCCTAAGACGACTATATCATTAGTTGATCTTCCAAATCAAAATACCTTAATCTTTAGCTTTATGAAAAAATACTTATTGTTCTTGTCTGGTCTTTGCTGCACCAGCTTTTTGGTAGCACAAAATGGATTCAATTACCAAGCAGTGATCCGAGATGCTGCGGGGGTTATTCTGTCCAATCAATCCGTAAGCCTACGTATTGGTATGGTACAAGGAAACATCACCGCTGCGCCCATTTACCAAGAAACGCATACCGCAGTTACAAATACCTACGGTGTGGTAAGCTTGCGTATTGGAGAAGGCAGCACTACTTTAGGAAATTTCAGCAGCATCGACTGGAGTCAACCAAGCTTTACGAAGGTCGAACTAGATATTGCGGGTGGCAATAATTATAAACTCATTGGAACGACGCAACTGGGAACGGTGCCAAGGGCTTTGTACGCCGAAAGTTCGGGGAATGATTTTGGTTTAAACATTAGACAATTTGGAGCTATTGGCGACAATTCTACCGATGATACGGAGGCGATTCAAGCAGCAATTGATTCGGCGGCGGTTATGGCGAATCGGGTCATTTTCCCCGTCGGTAATTATAAAACCATGGGAACGTTGGTGGTACCCAACGGCGTAATGCTCGTAGGAGAAGGAACCGGTAGTAATCCTCTTTCTGGCCCCTTCAATGGTAGCGCGATTCGCTATTATGGCAGTGAAGCGGCCTTAGTTTTTGAGGGGAATAATGCTGGCATTCGAGATCTTGTAGTCGTGGATCGTAGCGGTGGAAGTGCAACGGCTGGAATTAAAATTCTTGCCAGTGGAAGATCCGTTGAAAGCATTCGCTTTTCCAATATCTTAATTTTTGGATTTGTTGGTGGTACTTCCCTAAAACTCGAAGCAAAAAATTCGGGCGGAATCGCCTACGCTTCTTTCTACAATGTAAGAATTAGAAATACCAAAATTGGCATTCACATCGAGGAAGATGCTAGTTCTTTTGTAAACTCGAATAGCTGGTTTCACGGTGAAATTTCGGGTGGTGCTTTTGATTACGGCCTTAAAGTCGACGGTGGAAATAACAACCAATTTTATGGGACGGTCATTGAACCTCCTAGCACTAAGCTGGGTCATATTGTGGTGACTACGGGAGAAGTTCAAGGACATAATATTCGGGTGGAAGGTACTTCACAATCAGCAACAACACCTTTGATTGATTTCCAAATCGGTACTTATGATTCTTCCCTAAGTGGCACTTACGCCGGAGGGCTGACGCTTGATCGAGGAAATAATACCATTCTACTCCGGAGTGGAAAAGCCACAAAATTCATCAATTCGAGTCAGAATCAATTCGAGAATGCTTCTTTCTTAGCTTACGATGGTGTTAGCCTCCCCGGATGGACAATCACGGGAAACCCTGAGATAGAAATCCTAGAAGCTGATTTAAGTCCTCATCATAAAGTTTTAAAATTAAAAACCACTGGTCTAACGACGCTTTCTCCTGACGAACATTCAAATCCTACACTTGGAAATGCTCCTTATTATCGACAAGTGAATTTTGGGATGTACGTCAAAACAGATCAACAACATTCCGTTGCACTTACCAGTAACGCTCCGAATGGAGTGGTCACTTCACAGTATCACAGTGGCGATAATACTTGGCAATTCGTAGGGATGACTGCTGCCGTTGACCCGACAACGACTATCCGAT
>CALFBG010000341.1 GCA_937951685.1 uncultured Saprospiraceae bacterium
AAAATGAATCAACAAGCCCCTTCGTCGCAACTGCATCGAAGGGGCTTATTCGTTCGTCGCTAAGCTAAAATTTAAACCTCCTTCATCGACAAATTCACTCGCCCTCGGTCAATATCAATTCCAATCACTTTGACCTGAACTTGTTGCTGTAATTGCACCACGTCCGCAGGATTTTTAACAAATTTATTGGCGATTTGAGAAATATGTACCAAGCCATCTTGTTTGATGCCAATGTCTACAAAAGCACCAAAGTTAGTAATGTTGGTAATGATTCCCGGAAGAATCATGCCTTCATTGACATCTTCAATTTTATGAATACCCTGTGCAAACTCAAAAGTCTTAGCTTCGCCCCGAGGATCTAATCCCGGCTTTTCTAACTCTTTCATAATATCGAGTAGGGTAGGCATTCCGACTGTTGCCGTTACGTAATCTTCTAGTTTAATTTGCTTACGCAACAATGGATTCTGAATAAGATCTAAGATGCTACAAGACAATCGCTCCGCCATTTGGGTAACGATGGGATAAGATTCTGGGTGTACGCCCGTATTATCTAAAGGGTTTTTACCGTCTCGAATCCTCAAGAAACCTGCGGCTTGCTCAAAAGCTTTGTCGCCCATGCGCGCTACTTTCTTTAACTGTTTGCGTTCCTTAAATCCACCATTTTCTTTTCGATATGCTACAATGTTTTGTGCTAAGGTTGGTCCCAATCCCGAAACGTAATTGAGTAAATGTTTACTGGCAGTATTGAGATTGATGCCGACGGCATTTACACAACTTTCGACAACGGTATCAAGACTACTTTTAAGTTGGTTTTGATTGACATCGTGTTGGTACTGACCTACACCGATGGACTTGGCATCAATTTTTACGAGCTCTGCGAGCGGGTCCATCAAGCGTCTTCCGATTGAAACGGCTCCTCGTACCGTAATGTCTTTATCTGGAAATTCCTCGCGAGCGATTTCCGAAGCGGAATAAATCGACGCTCCATTTTCGTTGACTAGGTAAAGCGTAACCTTTCGATCAAAAGTAACTGGCTTTAAAAGGCTCATCGTTTCGCGACCCGCCGTACCGTTACCAATTGCGATGGCATCAATATCGTAGTGTACCACCAATTTTTTAATGGCGGCGATGGACTTGGCTTCCTCTTGCTGAGGCGGATGAGGATAGATCGCAGAATGGTATAACAGATTCCCTTGTGCATCCAAACAAACCAACTTGCAACCGGTTCGAAATCCGGGATCTAACGCGAGAATATTGCGTTGTCCGAGTGGTGCTGCGAGGAGTAGTTGACGAAGGTTATCGGCGAAGACCGCAATGGCTTCTTCGTCGGCTTTCTCTTTGGCTAAATTCCGAAATTCTGTCTCGATGGACGGCGCAATCAATCTTTTATAACTATCGTGTACGGCCGTTTTAACTTCGCGAGTCGCTTCGCCGTTCCCATCAAGAAAAAGTCGCTCCAATTGATAAAGCGTATCTTCTTCGTCGGGTTGGATACTGACGCGCAAAAATCCTTCCTCTTCGCCACGACGAATGGCCAATAAACGGTGAGAAGGACAATTTTTGAGGGTTTCTTCGTAGGCGAAGTAATCTTTGTATTTGGCGGCTACTTCATCTTTTCCTCGGGCTACTTTGGCACGAATGACGGCATCTCGCTTAAAACTGTAACGGACTTTATTTCTTGCCTCTTCGTCTTCACTGACCCATTCTGCAATGATATCTCGCGCACCTTGTAAGGCCGCTGCTGCATCTGCAACTTCCTCGTTGATAAAATCATCTACTTTGCTATGAATGTTTTGCGCTGCTTGTTTGAAGATCAAATTCGCTAAAGGTTCTAATCCTTTTTCTTTGGCAATGCTTGCCTTCGTTTTGCGCTTCTTTTTGTAAGGGAGATAGATATCTTCGAGTGCCGTTAGATCATAGCATTTTTGAATGCGCTGATCCAAAGCTTCTGTCATTTTTCCTTGTTCTGTAATGGAACCGTGGATATACTCTTTTCGTTTTTCTAATTCAGCCAATTTTTGAAGCTCTTTTTTGATGTCGTTGATCTGGACTTCATCCAAAGAACCAGTTGCTTCTTTTCGGTATCGAGCCAAGAAAGGCACCGTTGCCCCCGTTTCTAATAATTCAACGGTACTTTCTACTTTACGCGCGGGCAGCGATAAACGATCGCATATAATGGAAAGGTGTAGTTTATTCATGTATCTTATTTTAAAAGGCGAAAATAGAAACATAGTTTAAAAAAGGCGACAAATCAGGCCGAATTTTTTGAAGAACTTCTTCGTTTAACAAAAATAAGCGCGCAAGAGACTGGGAGCAACGAATGGGATGGATTGGCCTTAAGGTGAAAGCTTAAAGCGCACGCGTTTGATCAGAAAGAGTAATGCTTGGCGCTAGTTTGTCCGCCTAAAGCGATCCGTCATAAAACTGGGTACAAAAAAGAAGCTACTATTCGGTTGTTGGATCATTAAAATATCTAAAAATGGCGATTAAATCAGCCTCTTTTTTGAAGTTGGGCTTTGTCTGGCGATAGTAAGCTGACCAACGAGGAGCTTCTTCTGAAAAACACTGCGCGACTCTTTTTTTCTTAGTAGAAAAGGAAATAGGAAATTGATCCTCTTTTCTTTGGTAGAAATATTCTTCGAGGAGGGTATGCTTTTTCTGATGAATCGTGTACTTTTTGTATAAATTATACTTGCCTTCTGCCAGCACTTGAAAATAACCATAAAAAATCTCTGAGCGGAAATGGTAGGTTTTAGGAATGATAATTTTATCGTCCATTTTAATCGCAAGGATTTGATTCGCCTGTAGAATCCTTCTTCGTTGTGATGTGAAAATTTCAAATTGATCTTCTAGGACAAAATAGCGGCAAGGTGTCTTGTATTGTTGTTGCTCGTGTGTTAAAATTAAACACGTCGATAAGGTATCGACCAATAATAATTTTTCTGTTTTTAGCTCGTAGAGACTTGGCTTGGTAATAAAAAATAGTTGATGAGGCTCAAGTTCAGGGTAGGCTTGTGTGAATAAAGTTTGAGTGTTAGTAATATTTGGTGATTGTGCGTCAATTTGTTGAATATTGATTAACCAACTTAGCGCAACAAATAGTATCATACTACGCATGATAAAAAAAATTTGTGATCCGGAGCATTAAACTAAACTATAACTTAAGGCACACTAGCTAAGTTTTCTAGTGCATCTAAATAAGTAGCATATTACGGATCGATTCTGTTTGTGTTTATTTAGAATGAGTAGGTAATCAATAACCAATAACATTCAGTATGTAAGGTAATAATTTTTAAGAGGAATAAAAAATTCGGATCCTTTGATTGGTGGAATGTTGTTTATTTGTCATTTGAGTAATGAAGAGACTGGTCGAAAGATGATGCAAGTTAATCAGTGCCTTAATTTGTCTTAGTGAAATACGCAGTAACATAATTGTTCTTTTAAGATAAATTCTAAAAATAGTAAAAGCTTTTTTGCAAGCTTAAAGTCATTTTGCGGTGCAATTTCTAATTGCTTCATACCTGCTCTTGATTTTTACCGTTGAAGTTATGCTTAAAAGGGCTTTAGAATACCCTTTAATTCTTTTCCGCAGGAAGAAAGTCATTTTTTCTGAAAATACTTTTCTACTTTTGCGAAACATATTAAGAAGTTGTTTCAAAATGACGCTTGCGATTCCTCTTGCGCTACAAGGCTTAAACTTCTAATATCATGTTAAAACAATTGCTGACGAATGGAGAACAAGGATAATTTATTAACTGTTATTTCAACGCTTTTCAAGTGGAAAAAACCCATCCTCTATACTTGCCTGATTGCAGGCTTACTGAGTCTTTTTTCCTTCTTATTGCCTAATTATTACGAATCGCACACGATTTTCTACGCGGCGAGTCCAGATTTGACTAAGCCAGATCCAATCGGCTCTTTTAACCCCGAAAGAGATTACTACGGGGAAAATGAAGACGTAGATCGCCTGCTCACCATTGCAGAATCGAGCGAATTGGTCAATTATTTAATTGATAAGTTCGACCTCTATACTGTTTATGATATTGATACGACTAAAGTCAAAGCTCCTTTTAAGGTTAAAGAGGCTTTCCTTAAGTTGTATAAGGTCGTGCGGACCAAATACGACGCCATCGAGTTGTCTATGGAAGATAAAGATCCTCAACTTGCAGCGGATATCGTTAATGCAGCTCGAGAAAAAATTAATGCCATGGCTTTACAACTGATCAAGTCGAGCCAAAAACAGCAAATGGATACCTACGATAGAAATATTAAGGACAAAAAAGATCATCTCATCGTATTAAACGATAGCTTATCTTCCATCCGAAAACGCTACGGTGTCTACAATACCGAAACACAAAGTGAAATTCTCGCCGAATTATTAGCCAAAGCAGAAGCCAATAATGCGCGTAACAAAGGCGCTGGCTACGACCGCGAAATTAAATTATTAGAAACAAAAATTGCCAAATTTAGTACTGGAATGGGCATCGTGGATCAATTGGATGCCTTGCACGAAGAAGCGAGCGAGCAACTCGGAATTGAGCTAGAGCGGCTAAAGCAGGTGATGGCGATCCACGGCGCCGAAGTTACTGCCGTTCACTTAATTGAAACGGGTAGCGTCCCCGTCGTAAAATCGCGACCAAGACGATCTATTATCCTCGTTGCTTCTGTCTTAATTGCCTTTTTGTTTAGCGTTTTCGCAGTACTTTTATTAGAAAATTATAAGGATGTAAACTGGCAGGAAATTACGAATGGCCAATAGCGAAGCCCGCATATTATCCTCTGAGCAACAAAATGCAAGCCTTTTCAAATTTTTTGGATTGGTGGTTTTGTTATCTATTTTTACGGCAGTCCTAACCAGCACGTATTATATTGCGGCCTTACCGGCGATTTTCTTGGTCTTGTACCTTACCATCGTTGATTTCAAGCAAGTTTTTTTCTGGCTCTACTTTTTTATCCCGCTGGGCATGGCGGTCAATTTGCCCGGTGGTTTGAGTACCGATTTGCCGACCGAACCGCTCATGGTCGGTTTGATGCTGGTCTATTTTATTTACGTTCTACAAAATGGAAAACGACTCAACAGTCAATTTTTTAGACATCCCTTGACCCTGCTTTTATTGCTGCATTTGGGCTGGACTTACATCGCAACGCTGAGTTCTAGCTTGTTTTTCGTATCCCTCAAATTTTCACTCGCAAAAACTTGGTACGTTACCGTCTTTTACTTTATGGCTGGCAGCTTACTCAAGGATACAAAAGATGTTAAACGTTTTTTCTGGTACGTTTTTGTGGCGCTGAGTATTTCGATTATTTTTATTTTATCTCGGCATATTTCCATGGGTTTATTATTTAAAGATGCCAATCGTGTCGTTTGGCCTTTTTATCAAAACCACGTCGATTACGCTTCTATTATCGCTTTATTTATTCCAATGATTTGGTACGTACGCAAATGGTATCCTCGTTGGAGCTTTTTGCGGCTGCTCCTGTCGGCGGGGCTAGTTTTGTTTTTTGTTGCTTTGTGGTTTACTTATACCCGGGCAGCTTATTTGGCGGTGATTGCTTCCATCGGAACTTATTATATGATTCAGTGGCGCTTGACGAAATACGCAGTTATCATTGCTTCGATTGGCATCGTAGGATTCGCCACACATTTGGTTACGGATAATACCTACATGGATTATGCGCCCGACTTTGAAAAAGCAGTTACCCACAAAAACTTTGATAACTTGGTAGAAGCGACGGCGAAGATGGAAGATGTTTCCACCATGGAACGAGTACACCGTTGGGTAGCGGGCGCTCGGATGAGTACCGAGAAACCTTTATTGGGTTTTGGACCGGGGAATTTCTACTTTTTTTATAAATCTTATGCCTTAGGAAGTTTTAAAACTTATGTTAGTAACAATCCCGAAAAATCTGGGATTCATTGTTATTATTTGATGATTCTTGTGGAACAAGGATTTATTGGTGCACTGATTTTTTTATTCTTTTGTTTTTATATTTTTTTAAAAGCAGAAACTGTTTACCACGAAGCCCCGTCTAGCACACAAAAGCAAATTGTCCTTTTGTCTATTCTTTCCATCGTTGCAATTGCGACCTTATTGATTATCAACGACATGATTGAAACGGATAAAGTTGGTCCTTTCTTTTTTACTTGCATCGCACTGATTGTCAACGTCGACTTGAAGAATCAACGAAATGCCATTTCTACTGAAAGCTAAAACTTTCAAGCATCCTCCGTTTTTATTTTTAAATAACTTCGTCTGCTAATAGCAGTTGTTTCCCACAATTCTTTCCAAAAAAAACTTATCTTCATCTTGTATTAGATCAATCGTTACAAACCCTATCAACTCCCGATTATGCCTAAGTTTTTCTTCATCGTTATTCTTGCTTTGAGCTTAGTTAGCTGTCATGCAAGTAAGAAAACAACCGCTGTAAGCCAAGCAAAGACTAAAGTCACTTCCAAGCGGACTCCACTTCCTGGCTTTATCAACTTTTCTTGGCAAGAGGATAGTGGACAAATCTGGCTAGAGATCGAAAAATTAGACGAAGAATTTCTCTACGTCAATTCACTACAAGCGGGCATTGGCTCCAACGATATTGGTTTGGATCGAGGACAACTCGGCGACCACCGCGTCGTAAAATTTATCAAGAGCGGTCCCAAAATTTTATTAATTCAACCCAATTATAAGTTTCGTGCCATCACGGATAATCCAGATGAACGCAAAGCAGTAGAAGAAGCTTTTGCACAGTCCGTCCTTTGGGGATTTAAAATTAGTAAAACTGAAAAAGGAAAATATATTGTCGATGCGACTAATTTCTTCTTGCGAGATGCGCACGGCGTAATTGGTACTTTAAAAAGTAGTCGCCAAGGTAGTTACAAATTAGATAAAAGTAGAAGTGCCATCTATATGCCGAGCACCAAAAATTTTCCGAAAAATACGGAGTTCGAAGCAATTCTAAGTTTTACAGGCAAGGCAGAAGGAAACTATATTAGAAGTGTCACCCCAAGTCCCGATGTTATTACGGTCAGACAACACCATTCTTTTGTTGCCTTACCGGACAATAATTATAAACCGCGTAGGATGGATCCGCGTTGTGGCTTTTTTGGAATGGAGTATTACGATTACGCCAGTCCGATTGATGCGCCGTTGATTCAACAATTCATCAACCGACATCGTTTGGAAAAGAAAGATCCTACGGCAGCA
>CALFBG010000342.1 GCA_937951685.1 uncultured Saprospiraceae bacterium
GATTTAGTTTGTCATAGTATAGGTTTCCAAACAACAAAGTTGTTGTAAAACCCTAAGCGATGCCGAAGCAATCGAGTTTTAAAACAACTTCTATTGGATGACGATACGGTAAAATTTATTCTGGATGAGCGATGGCAATAATTCCATTGCCACCAATAATATCTAGCAGAGATCCTGATGCTGATCTCAACTGGCAATTGAAATTCACCGTTGCTTTTTTGGTTGCCTCGCCGTTTTCATTATCAAAATAATCAGCAGCGCTCGTAATATCAAAAAAGCTACTCGCTGGTTGTGTAATTACATCTGAGCGATAAACAATGCCGTTATTGGTTCCATACTCTATCGTGATGGTAATTAAATTAGGATTGGCTATCGTTATTGTATCTAAGCTGATATCAAGATTAGTATTACAAATTAAGTTTCCATTTCCGGTTTGCGTCGTACTGTATACCCCAACTCCTGCGGTAGCGGAAGAATTTCCATTATTCACCGAAACTTTAGCTTGGTTGAACATTCCGGGAAAAACCATAACATAATTCGTATCGTTTAGACTGCTACTATTTTCCCAAGTATAATCAAAAAGCCCCATTCCGGTAGCCGATGCAATCAACAATAAGGAATCAAAGATGACGGTATCCATAGGCGTTGTAATTTCTACGTTAAGGTCTGGTAATCCGGTATTATCGAATACCCTTTCGATAGAACTGATACATCCTACCGCATCGGTGGCTTCCATAAAAACTTTATTTAATGGATTCGCCAACGGACGATCGAAGATAGTATCTGTCAAATTTACGGATGTAAAAAACGGATCATCGTTGAGGCGGTACCTCACCTGTAATGGCGGTACACCGTTCGTACTGAGTTGCATATCATAGGATAATCGCTGAACAGAATTGACAGCAGAGCCCGTATAAAATAAGTCTGAATTTAAAACTGTATTAATATCAGGCACGGGAAGCGTACTCGAAGATTCCTCTTTAATGATAATCCGAAAATATTCTTGGCAAGAGGTATCGCAATCTGGTTCTAATTTTTCGAAAGAAGATATATACTGAAAGACACCCATGCTATCCTGCTCGTAACTCGTAAAAAGATAAAAATCATCTTCTCCCGCCACGATGTCAATTCCTCCGCCACTAATACTAAAGACGGTTGGTCCGGAGATCGGTTCAGGAATATCTTCGGGCTGGCAGGCTACTAAGAATAGTAAGCTCAGCGCTATTCCATAGTTCAGGATCTTCGTACTTGAACCAATCCTATTTTGGGGGGTAGCAACAAGTATTTTTAATAATTTCGTGATCATATCTGACGGTATTCTAAAATAGTTTTATGAGAAGTTGTTTAAAAACTCCAAAAATGTTTACGAATTGATCTTTTTGCCCAACTTTTCAGCTTTTAGAATTATTAAACAACTTCTGAGTTAAGAATGCAGGGTTTGTTTTAAAATAAATAAAATGTTGCTCCAATTTGTAAATTAATTGGATTAGACTCAAGGTAGCCCGAAACCGCTTCTTCCGTGTTCGCTCCGAAAATTTCTCCCAAACGATACGTTCCTCTCCCCCACACACTCCACCGAGTATTGAAATCATAACGGTATCCCAAAATTAAACTGCCATTCCAAGTATTGAATTTATCCTTAAGGATTAAAGCATTGCGCTCCTCGATGATTCCTTCCCTAATTTTGGGATTAGCGCTTTCCCAAGGAAAAAGAGATTCTGTTTGTTGCACTAAACCCGTCACTCCTAGTAAATAACTCACGCTAAAACCAGCTTCAATTGTATTTTTTCCATTTTTAAATTGTAGCGTAATTGGTAATACTAAGTTATGCATTCTTTGGGGAATCAACCGAAAAGTAGTGTCTCGTCTTCCAAAGCTATACTGACTCCCCGTATTCGTTTTAACGCTTTCAAAATCTCCACCCCGCTGCTGATAGAGTAAATCTGCTTGAATAGACCAACGCCTATCTAAGCGATACTTGGCGGAAAGACCTCCGAAATAGCCTACGAATAACTGCGTCCGATTTGCATGTGGGTAAAGTGTCGTTCCGGCACTAAGTCCGAAAGACCACTTGAACTTTCGCAATACGCGCGTCAAGGGACTATTGTCTTTTACCAATTGAAAACTATCTAGTGCTAACGAGTTGGAACTTAAAACGAAGCCATTCATTGGCAAATTAGTTAATAAAAAACTAGAGCGTTTTGCTGCCGTTGCAATTGCTGGATCGACTGCGGTCTGCGGAGTATTTGCTGCGAGGTTCGACGATCCTTCTTTTCCGGTTTCCTTTGCTGCGGGTCGCGTAGTTGCCAATGTATTTGCAAGTGCTGGATCTTTTGACGTGCCGTTCGTAGTTGACAAAACGGGTGGAATCGTTCCTCCCGCTCCTGTTTGTTTTTTGGATTGAGCGTCAGTGCGATCGGCTATGTTTTTTGTCTGACGATTTGCAGTATTCGATTTATTATTTTGCAGCGAAGATTCGTTTTGGCGAAGATCGTTGTTTTTACTTTTGAGGGTACGATTAGAATTAGAATTAGAATTGGTCTCCGAGCTTAAAGCTTCTGTGCCATTTGATCGGTTGTTCTTTGCAACAGTATTGCGCTCCTTCGTGGCCGACTGATCCGTTATACTTTGACTATTTTCATTTTTTTGTGCGCCGTTATTGGTAATATTCTTTTTTGAATCTAAATGATCTAAGCGATTTAACGCTTCTTTCGTAGCAGTGGTCGGTGCCTCCTTCGCAGCCAAATTATCCGTTGCGTTTTGGTTATTTTGATCAGCAACAGCAGCCTGCGCGGTCTTTGCAGT
>CALFBG010000343.1 GCA_937951685.1 uncultured Saprospiraceae bacterium
AATTACTTAACATTTTGAACATGTCTTTTTATCCTACTCTTCGTCTTGTCCTCGTTATGATAGCTAAGGCTATCAAACTCCGGGCATTCCTCGATTAGCATAAAAATCCAAAGCTCAAAATATCAATAAACTTAAATTACAGCGTATTGAAATTGTTTGAAAAATTATGGTGTAAAATAAGGAAGTGCTGCCCTTTTTGCCGAAAGGCAAGTTTAAGACAGCAATTGCTTAATTTAAACCATCCTCAATTTTTGCGGAAAGCTTTGCGAAAAGACAGCCAAGAGATATGTGCTAGTGCCCGCAAAGCAGACATTTTGAAATCCGGCATTTTGCCTTCACCGATGCGTTTAATTTGCAATTCGTACCAAATTAAATCTACGGAACGCATTTTATCCAGCATTTTGATTCCCGTCGTAATGACGGGAGTGGTAATTTCTTTCACTTTTCCGGTTAAAATATCCCGTGCTATATTTGGATAAATCGCATAAGGTCTTGCCATTCCGACGACATCCAATTTACCCATTGCAATTGCATTTTCCATGACGGAAACCGTTCGAAAGCCTCCCGTTAGCATTAAAGGCGTCTGGGTAATTTGCCGTGCTTTTTCGATATAATCAATGAAGTAAGCCTCTCGTGCTACCGTGCTTTTCTTTTTGCTGGCGCCCATCATCGCCGCCCGTTCGTAAGTACCACCCGAGATTTCAATGAGGTCAATCGCTTCTGCCGAAAGGATCTTAATCACTTCCAAAGATTCTTCTTCGGTAAAACCGCCCCGTTGAAAATCCGCTGAATTAATTTTGATTCCAATTGGAAAATCGTTGCCTACGCGTTCGCGAATTTTGCGGTAAACGGCGACGACAAATTTTGCTCTATTCGCCAAACTTCCGCCCCACTGATCTTTTCGCTGATTGGTGATGGGCGACAAAAACTGGCTGATCAAATAACCGTGCGCTGCGTGAATTTGCACCCCTGTAAATCCGGCAGCTTGTAAAATTGCCGCCGTATTCCCAAATTTTTCAATCAAATCATAGATTTCTGGTTCCGTTAATGCTCTTGGCATTTGGAACAAAGAATTTCCACCGGTAATTTTCAAAGCTACCGCAGAAGGAGCAACCGTATCTTTATTAATAACACCGATCGCTTGGCGCCCAGGATGGTTGAGCTGTGGCCACAAATGCGTTCCCGTATCTTTAACGGTAGCTGCCCACGCTTGTAGGAGTGCGAAATCTTTTTTGTTTTCGACGACGACATTTTGTGGTTCTCCGATTGCCTTAGCATCAATCATTACGTTGCCCGTAATTAACAAACCTGCACCACCAGCTGCCCAACGTTCATAGGCACGGATTAAGGTCTGCGTAGGTGCGTGTGTCGCATCCGATAAATTTTCACTCATGGCAGATTTAGCCAATCTATTTTTTAAAACAGTTCCATTCGGTAAGCTCAGTGTTGACGACAAGTGTTCCATCTTTTTGTTTTTTTACGGGCTTAAAACGTTTCGATGAGCACGCCCATTTTACCAATCTGTGCATCCCGTACCGCTTCCATAATTTCAGTTTGGTTCGTCATTACAAAAGGTCCGTACGAAACCACTGGCTCTCCAATCGGCTCTCCCGACAACACTATAAAACGAGTATCTTCCTGCGCCTCTAGTTCTATCTCCGTACCATCTTGTTTAAAAACAGCCATATCTTTCCGAACCAAATTTTTACCATTGACCGACAGCGCACCATCTAATAAATAGAGCAACGTATTGTAACTTGCGGGAATGGGAATCGTCAATTTCCCTGAAGCTTCCAAACTTCCTCGGAGTAAAGTTTGTGGCGTGTAAGTTGGTGCGACACCTTTTACGCCCTTAAATTCACCACTGACGACCCAGATTTTAGCATGCTCTGCTACGACTACTGGCGTTTCTTCCTTCGAGATAGGTTGGTAGAAAGCTGCTTTCATTTTATGTTCGCTTGGTGCGTTCACCCAAAATTGAATTAGCTCTACTTCACCTCCTTGCTCAGCGAGTGCTTTTCCTTGTCGCTCGCTATGTGTAACGCCTTTACCGGCAAACATCCATTGCGTACCACCTTCTTCTACCATCGCGCGATTACCCAACGAATCACGGTGTTCCATGTTCCCTTTAAAAATAAAAGTTACCGGAGAAAATCCACGATGAGGATGAGGTCCTACCCCAACTTCCTGTTGTCGCTGTCCACCGGGTAATTTACTTTCCCAGTGGTGAATCAAGAGAAATGGATCGAGGTATTCCAAATTAGCCACGGGTAGAGGTTGGTCTAATTCGATGGGGCCCATTTTGACGCGTTGTGCAGGGATGATTTGTTGGATGCTTTTTATCTTATTCATTATTTATTCCTTTTTTCCTTCTAAAGCCTCTACAAAAAGTTGTAGTTGTTCTTGAAAATTTTCGGCAAGTGTTGTATCGGTGATTCCCGCTGTTTCGACAAAATTTTTCCCAAAAAAAGGTAAGGAAAAACTCGCAATTAGATTTTCGTTCATCCGGTTAAATTTGTTGACGGCAATGTCTAGGACTGATTTTCCGCCACGTCCTCCCGGAGCCGTAGATAACAATAACATTGGTTTGTTCCCCCAGATATCTTGTTCGATTCTTGAGATCCAATCAAAAATATTTTTAAAGGCAGTACTATAAGCACCGTTGTGTTCTGCAAAAGAAATGATGATGCCATCACTTGCTTCGAGGGCTGCCTTGAACGCATGTGCCAGCTTAGGAATGCCCGTTGCTTGTTCGCGATCGATACTATAAATCGGCATTTCATAATCATTCAAATCTAATAAGTTGATGCTTACCCCTGCGACTTGCTGCGCCGCAAAATTAGCAAATTGCTGATTGATTGATTTTTTGCTATTACTAGCACCGAAGGCAACTATTTTTTTATTCATGTGAAATTTATTTTAAAAAACAAACGAAATATTCCTGATGTTCTACGCTTGCTATGATTTTATTTTTTATAAAAAATGCTCGTCCTCTTTTCTTTAGATAAACTATATTTTAAGTAAAAAAAATAATTCACTTATTAACTAGCACCATCTTGCGAGCATACTTTAATGGCAACTTAATTTTGCCTTGCTAGCTTATTTACAATTTCGCCACCTAAAATGTTTTAGGCTAGAGCCAATTAGATACAGTTTGCGTACTAAAGGTCTCCCAACGGACAAGCAATGGAGAACAGCTTTATACCTTCATGCTATAAATCAGCTTTTCCGGAGTTTCCAAATTTTGCGCAGCCCCCAAAAGAGCAAATACCCCAACAGGATGACGAACATTGTTCCGCCCCACATTACATGATTTGCATTTTGATACATCATCTGCGGTTCCCAGCTCGAGTTGGCAATCATTCGCTCCGCGTGTTGTCGATAGCGCGGTGCTAGATCAGGGATTCCATTTTCGTTGGTATCAGGAAAGTGATTTGCATATTTTAAAAAAGCGATCCATTCTTTTGCCTCTTGGATACCCGTTTTTTGGGCATCAATATCTACGAGTGCTGTTGACAAATCCTTAACGGGAGTACCATCTTGGTGTTTCGGGGTAACCGATAAAATGCCGTAGCTCAACTCATCAATTAAGCTAAGCGAATTGAGAATATAAACGTTAGCGCCAACTTTATACAATTTTGTATTTTCGTTAGAAATGTCTAATTCTTGATAGCCGTTGACTTCGTCGCCTAATTCAATTTGATAGACCCGATCGAAAAGGAGGCGATTTGGATTATAGTGAAACCGTAGTCCTGAAAGGTACGGAAAATAAGCATTTCCTTTTAGCTGGTAAGCAATGATCAGGACTTCCAAGATACTTTTTATTTCGCGAGCGGTAAAGTATAACTTTGCTAGAGGATAACCGGGCGTAGTTTCCACCGTGCCAATTCCCAAGGGTAAAATTCGGAATAAGTCAGAGGCTTGCTGAAACCCTTTTTCTCCACTCAATAGTCGATCTCTCAGCAAACCTGCCGTAGTCAATGCGACGTAAGTGGTATCCGTGGAAGTCGCATCTAAGTTATTCATCCCCCAAAGAATTGCATCTGCCGCAAAGGTACCAAGATTACTATTGGAGATAGGACTTTCAATTGTCAAGTCGAAGTCCGTTTCCATCAAAATGCTATCAAATTGAATGCCGTAGTTCTGCAATACTTTCTGATCGATCAAGTCCTTATAGCCTTCCACCATTTCGTGAATATCCATTGCTACGGGAATAGAATCATTGATGCCAATTAGCTCATATTTTTCCATCTGCCAATCTTCCCCATTTTTCACCATGCCGAGTACACCGACGTATTGAGCTTCGGAGCCCGCTTGGACGATTGGCGTTCCGTTGACCATAATCGGTTCGGGCAAAGCCGTATGAGAATGACCACTAATAATCACATCAATATCCGGTACCGCTTCTGCTAGTGCGGGATCTTCTCCCCACCAAGTACCATCCGGTAATCGTTTTACACCACCGTGCGACAAACAAATAATCATGTCTGCTTTTTCTTGGTCGCGCAAAATAGGGACTAAGGTTTGAGCGTGTTCGATCGGATTGCTAAAAGCCAAAGGTTGTGCGTAAGGAGCTACCTCAACGGCATCAACGCCCATTGATCCAAAAATGGCGATGCGTAAACCATTTTTTTCGAGGATGATATAAGGTTTAATAATTTTTTCAGTGAATAAGACTTCCAGTGAATCATCTTGCGTAACACCATCCACAAAATTTACGTTTGACAATAATAAAGGAGGAATCGGTCCTGCTTGTTGCGCGGCACGAATAACTCGAGCTAAGCCATCCGTATGAAAATCAAATTCGTGATTTCCCAATACCGCTGCGTCGTAACCAATCGCTTGCATCAATTGCAACTCCACCCCGTATTCTTCCCCGAGCGCCTGAAAGAGCGTCCCCATCATAAAATCACCACCATCCAACACTAAGCTAGTCGCTGGCGATAAAGCCCTCCGGCTTCGGATGATGGTAGCGGCACGTGCAATGCCTCCGACCGTTTTATCGTCATTGAGCGTCAGCGGCGTATAGTCAGGATTAGGGGCAAAACCCAACAACCGAGATTGGATATCATTGGTATGAATGAGTTGAATTTTCTTAGCTGTTTGGCCGAATAAAACATTCGTACCACAACAACTAAATAATAGAAAAAGGAAATAAGTGCTCAGTCTTAGGATCATACTTTGTAATTTGATTTTAAGAACAACGAAAATCTAGAAGTTGTATCTGGCGGAAGATAAGCTTAGCTCAAGTGCAAATTTAAGGAAAGGAATGCACAATAAGTAGTTCACAGAAATTGGATTTACAATGAAGTTGTTTAAAACTCCAAAAATGTTTACGAATTGATCTTTTTGTCCAACTTTTCAGCTTTTTCATCCTCCGTAGCGCTGCTACGAACTCCTAAAAGAGCTTCAACCTGCCTGCCGGCAGAGGCAGGTCTGAACAAAAATATCTGCTTACTTGCGTGAAGGCAAAGCCTTTCTCAACTGCTTTTAGAATTATTAAACAACTTCAATAAGTTGAAAAGAATTTTGAGCTTAAACGAGGCAAAAAACACAGACAATGCCGTAGCATTGGCGAGGCTTTTTAACGAAGTAGAAGCTTAAAAGACTTTCAAATTATTAGTTAATTTAATTCCGGGAACTACTTTAGTACTAATAGAAATTAAATCACTTATTAACTTTCAAGGTAGCTTAATCATCGTGAAATTACGTTTTTTTTAGTAAATAGCTGAGTGAAAGGTTTTAAGGTAAGGATTTAATCTTTTGGAAAATGTTTTCTAGCTCCTCACTAGCGATCCGTTTAATCAGAATACGTTTATCTTTATCGAGGAGGAAAATGCGAGGGGTCGTTTGGACATCATACAAGCTTAAAAATTTGGATTGCATCGTTGGATCGACAACGTTGATAAAGTCTTCCATTCCTTTTTCTTTTACGTCTGTCCAACATTGAGGGGTTTTATCTTGCATCCAAGTACAAGGTGCAAAAACTTTCACTCCTTCTGCGCGGTGTGCTTCGTAGAACGACTTGATCGCCGGAATCGCTAGTTTGCAATGACCACAATTGGGGCGCCAAAAAATCAAGATGGTATACGCTGCTTCTACGTCGTGCAATGCGATAGACTCCCCATTTTCCAATTGCATCGTAATATTAGGAGCAACTTTACCATTGAGCAAAGGTTTCCTTTTACTCGCCAGTCTTTTTACCGTGCTAAGCGAAGCCCCTTTTACCCAATCTGCCGCTCCAGATAAAACATAGTTTTCTACCAAGTGGACAAATACAGCATCCATACCTACGATCTTGGCGTTACCATATTTATTAATAAAATGCGTAAGGTAAAATTTAAACACCTTCCGATTTTCCTGCATCTCATCCAATACTTTGGTTAGTGCAGATTGGATCACTTCGGGGTATTTCAAGCTTAAGGGAGAAATTCCAGCGGGACTGAGTCCATTGATAAAATAATCCACCTTTTGATAGCCGCCCGGTAAGCGTAAAAAGAAACTAGCGTGAAGTGGCGTATGATCGAAGTAATGATCCTGATGATATTTTTGTATAAAAGCAATTTCTGCTGCTGGATTTCCCGTGAAGGGCGGCACTTGGACTTCCCAACTCATCCCAATTAAAGCAGCTAGGATCGTCCCGGGATGTTCTTTCACAAGAGCGACTTGTTCGGCTTGAAAAGCAACTTGCTCGGCTAAGAGTTGTTTCCGACGGACCGTATCTACGATCGCTCCATCTTCTGTTATAAATTTTTCAAAGGCTTCTAAGTCTTGCGTTTGTTTTTCTTTTTTGGTTAAAAAATCATAGTACAATTCATTCGCTTCCGAACCTTCGAAATGCGTGCGACTCACTTGTGCACTGGTATCTGTTTGAAGCTTAAAATGTTGGTCTTCCTCCGGCACAATAAATTGGATCCGTTTTTGATCCGGTGCCAAGACTAACAGATATACGCCCGGAGTCAAAGGACTATCTCCCCGCAGCGAGAACTGCTGATTTTGCGTTGCCACAATCGTATCTTTGAGGATTTGTTTATCTCCGTAAAAATAGGCTAAGTATACTTCTTGCGCTGCGTATGCGTCTATTTGAAAATCAATTTGATGCCCTTTTTGAGCAAGGAGCTTCGTTGAGCATAAGCCACTGCAAATAAACATTAGTGTAAAACAAAAACGAGCCATCATTAGTAGGTTAGTTTGCTTTTAGATGATGTAAGTATGATAAAAAAGACAAGGTAAGTCGAAAGCTGGTTTCGAGGTAATTTTTTGGTCCTTTTATTAGAAAACGATGAAGTGAGTGCGATTGATGCTTTTGAGGGAATTTTTTGAGCGGTTAAGGCTTTGATTTTTTAAAGCGTTCAGAATTCCAACAAAATTAGATAAGCCTTTCGCATCGAATCTTGTGATCATTAGGATGGATACTATTTTGCACCCACGATCATTTTTTTTTATAAAACAAATAAAAATATTTGCAACAATATAAATTTATTTTGTAAATTGCGATATCTTCTTAGAAACAAAAATCTAAAGCTAGCTAAACTCCTTTCTAAGAAATCCAATTATTTTTTTACAATTTTGTAATGGTAAATGACGATGACCTACACATAGCAGGTTTGACCATTTCCATGCTGAAGCATATTTTAAGATAAACTATTTCAATCATTATCATCCCTTTTATTTGAGCGTTAACAAACTATTTATCACCAAATAGTTAGGTACTTGTAGTATTCATGTTTACGATGAATACTAGCGAGTAGTGCTTCACTATTTATTTTTCATCGAGTGCTTTTGTGTACGCGATGAACAGGCATTTCTATGTCTTTATTATTCCTCAAGCGGTATGGAATAATACGCTACCGCTTTGCCTAATACGAAGGCGTCCTTTAAATAAAAACCAGATTAACATGAAAAAAACTATTGTAGTATTATTGATTTTAGTTGGTTTTCAACTACCGAATCATTTCGCTCAAACGAATCTTTACAAAGACGCAACCGTTACGGCTGCTACTTGTGGTGAAAACAATGGTTCGATCAAAGTGGACGCTCCATTTTTTGTGAATACGGTATGGGAAGATGGTTCAACAGCTCCCAACCGCGAACAACTTAGTCCGGGTACTTATACCCTTTCTGGTGAAGACGAAAGAGGATGCAACGAAACAATTATTTTTGAAGTCCCCAATGTAAGTTGTGATTTTGAGTTGACTTATACCTATCCCGTCGGTCTCCCCAATAATCCTGGCGAAGCAATCAACGACCATCCGTCAAGGCCAGAAATCTGTGTTTATGTAGGATTTATTTTCACAGTAGCCGGGGTTCCCCTCGCTAATGAATATTTAGACATTTCGTGGGCAGTTACCGTTCCTCCAATGCCTCCATTCCCCTCATACACTTATTATTCCGCCCATCCATACGTCGGCATTTATGCCAATAATGTAACGATTGAATATACTGTTTCCTTAAAGGGTCAAAGCCTTTCTTGCTGTAGTTTCTCAGGTATTGCTTATCCCGGTAGTCCTTGCGAAACGGTAAGTGAACCTCCAAAAGTCTATGTTTCTAAATCAACATTTTCTAACGAGGCGCATCACGCTCAAGTGCCCGGCATCATAGAATTACTCATTTATGGTGATGGAACGTGTAGTGAAACGATGGATCTCCGGGGTTATATTGTAGATGATAACAATGGAGACTTGATCTATTCCAACCAAACGAACTTAACGAATGAAGCACTGCTCAAGATCAATCCTGGTTATCTTCGATTTAGTGATGATCCAAACTGGGCAGCCGTTCCACACGGCAGTATTATCACGATTTACGAAGCTACACATTCTGGCAACAATACGCTCCAAGCTAAAAATGATCCAACGGATGCGGATGCGAATTATCACTATGTATTGAGTGCCGAAGATGCAACTTATTTTGAAGGAAGGCATTCCAACTGGTCGGTAGAAAATCAACTAATGACTTACGAGGGTGCAGCAATTACCCCGTCGTGGGAATTGATCCAACCCGACGGAGAAGCGGGTGCCGTGCAAGTTCGATATCCAGATGGCAGATACTGTCACGGGATTTCCTATGGCCAAACAGCCGTCTCCGCCGTTTATAATTTCTTTCCCTTACACTTGACGGAAACGCCTCATGATTACTGTCAAATTCATATGCAAGCGCTTAGTTACCTCGATAAAACAGCTTTCGAAGTTTACGAAATCTATGGAGGTTTCACAGCTGGACAAACGGAAAGTGCAGATTTGGCAGCAGTCGTTGATTATCTTAGAAATTGTGGTACGTGGAATGATTCCTTAACGCAATCTTTACAAAGCCAACCCCTAGCTATTGTCCAGCCAGCCAGCTCGCCTACTAAGTTAAGTTCGAAAATAAAAATGGAAGAGACCATGATCTCACCGGAAGCTAGAACGCTCGCATTAGAGACTTCACTTACGCTTTCCCCGAATCCATTCAAACAGTATTTAGATATTCAATACCAAGGTGCTGTGGCAGGTTCGGGAAGCCTCCAAATTTTTGATATTCGGGGAAAACTGATTTTATCACAAGCCGTTGAAGTTGAGCAAAAGGCCCAAATGCTGACCATTGATTTCAAGCAACACGCTGCGGGTATCTACCTCATTAAGTTCCAGCTACCAGCGCATAAAGCAATTACTAAAAAGGTGGTGTTGACCAATATCAACTAATCACTAATCAAACTCTTGCAATCAGTTTCTAATTAAAAAAAGCTACTCCTTGAAAACGATAAATTTAAATCATATGAAAAAGTTTCTTCAAATTTTCTTACTCTTTTTGTTTGCCCTTACAACTTCTACCCTCTTTGCCCAGACTACCGATCTCAACTGTACGGTAAACCCTCCAATTACCAGTGGAATGTTGAACGTAGATGGAGATTGTTTTCGGAATGATGTAATCTATACCTACGCCGACTACCAAAACCTTTCCGTAGGTCACGATAGTATTCTTGGCGTCCCCGTAGACAGTATGAATAATCCGGATGCGGACCAAGCCAGTAATGACAACATGATAGATCTCTTAGCGGGAAGCTTTGGAAATATGAGCTTAGCAGACGTCTACAATTGCCTCGAGATCGGTTGTTCTCCTCACTTAGATACTTTGGCGGGACAAATTGGAGCAATGGGAAATGGATTGAGTAATGGGGTGCTCAGCCCCGGCGATATTGCTTCTATCTACGATGGTGAGCCACAAGACTCAATTGATGCGTTTGAAGATGAATTCGGAGCGCCTGGCGACTTAGGTCCGATCCTTGGTGCTGCCATGAGCAATTTAAATATTGACTCCATTATTGCTGCTGCTTTTGGGGCAACGGCAGATTGTGATACAGAAGATTGGTTGGGTGCATTGACCGACGGACTTCCTCCCTTAAGCTCTGGAGATAGTGGTGGCGGAAATGCCTTAAAATCAGAAATTAAAGCCTCTGTAGCAGAAATTTTATCCTCCGTTCTGTCGGGAAATTCCGATTTAGGCGGCGATCCAAATTGGTTTCTTGGAGAAATTGAAGGCTTGGGTATAGCTGGTTCTAGCACCACGATGCCTAGCCCGAATGCCATGTCTGCCGTAACTGCTGCCCAAGGAGGCGTAAACTTATATAACGGTACTGGTTCTTTTGGCTTACCGCTAGATCATATAAGTGCAAAAGATGTCTCCGTCCCCATTTCAGTTAGTAGTAATCCGGGAGGACTGACCGTTGATGCGCAAGAAGGAATGTTGGGCTCTAATATGAATCTTACTAGTGGTGGGAAAATTACCAGAGTCGTAAAAGGCTTACCCGATGATTTTGAAGGCACCATTCATGGACATGGTTACGGATATCGGCGAGGACTTAAGCTAGTCACAGAGTTTGCTGATGTTAGAGTTGCGCTTCGCGTTAACATTAAGAATAGAATCATTCGCAGAATCATTTGTAAGATTGTAAAAATTTTATTGGAGGATTTACTGAATCTTCCTACGGGTGGTGGTCCAGATTGTGGGGATGCTTTCAATAGTATTCTGCAAGAAATTAAAATAGATGAGACCCTTGATCCAGTAGAAAAAGCAGCATTGGAGAAATCCGTTGATAGTTTGTCCGCAATAAAAAACAGCGTCGTTAAATTCATCAATAATCCACATTATTTATTCAATGAAAAATTAAGTCCTTATGTTAGTATCTCTAGTAGCTGGCAAGCTTTAAATTTTAATTATTTAAACCTAAATGTAGACGTAAACATTCCCCTGTTTGGAGATAAAGTTATTCTCAGTATTGGGCTAACCGCTAGAACAGGTTTGAAAGTGGTAGATCTTCCTTCGAAAGTAGATATCAAGAAAGAATGCATTGGGTACAGTCATTTAATGACGAGCAATACGATGGACAATTTTGATTTGTCGACAGTTGATGTCAACGAGTTTGCAAGTTTATCAGAAAAAGATAAGTTCAAGCTTTTGAATAAAATGCATGCGACTAAGAAAAGGGACGACCACGAATTTTTCGATCCGCGCTCTTTTTCCTTTTTGGATATGTTTCACAACATCGCGAACTTTTTTAATTCCAGTCACGCGCATCCACTCCCGCTGTACACCTCAAAACAAATAGACTTAGAACCCGACGAATACTATTATGATTTTGGCGGCTATTCTGGGAAGTTTTATTTTCAACCGAATGGTGTAGATATCGTTTTAGTTCCTTATCAAGATTTCACCATTGAAGTCAATGAAGAGCGAAAAAATATATTATCCTTTACCTTCATCACGCCCGAAGGAATAGCATATACTTTTGATAAAATCTCTACTTCGCAATCCAACCATTATCATTTACCAACTTCGTTTAAGTATACCGAAGAAGATGCGAATGGAGATCATTTTTACTTTTCAGCACCGTCGATGGGGAAGGTCGAGTATCCTACGTTTAAAGGTGTGATGGGAATTCCTTTAGGTTTGGAAGTTAAAAAAGATTATTTGACCAACTACTACGTCGAGCAAGGACCAAGTTACACTTCTGCTTGGCACGCCACCAAAGTTGAATCTTTGATCAGTAGGGAGAAGATCGACATAACTTATCTGGATCACAATATTAGCTATAATGCTTCTAAAAACTGGACGCATACTTTTCCCAATTTTGGAAAAGAAGGAGATCAATTCAAAACCAAAGCCAACCCAGACTTGAGTATTTTGGATTTCAGGAAAGACTGGAGAAACGGTTTTGCTGATTTGACCTATTCGATCTCCGAGATTAATATTACCGAACCCTACATCAATACCATTGATAATCATCGCGGGAAGACCGTTAAGTTTTTATACGGGCAAGATAATCCAAGTATGCCCGGCGCCAAGTTATGTACAAGAATAGAAGTCAAGAAAAATGAAAACTTCTTTAAAGGATGGAAGTTTCATTACACTACCCCCGATTATACGCAAATAGCTGTTTCTTGTAATGAGACAACCACAACGACGGAAGCTGGACAAGGCCCCGCTTTTGCGGAGGGAAATGAGTATCACCTCGACCTGGAAGTTTCCCCCAAAGATGAAAACGATCGTTTTGTTTTCTATTTCCCCATTGTGATCGAAATCATTTGTGTGAAGTTTTACATTCCGATTCCGATTCGGTGGCCTATTGAAGACAATGATCAATCGGAGTATTATTTTGCCAATGCTATTACAGAGTTAGGCAGTTTACTGCACATAAAATCTTTCCTTGGTTTGACCGATCATAAAGAAGTAGATCGATACCAATCCGAGTTTGTGCGTAACTTTTTGTATTCCATTGAAGAAATTAATAGCGCTGATACCATTGCTCAATTTGAATACCTTGGCGATAAATCCTTATTGCCAAAAAGATACAGCATCAACCAAGATATTTGGGGATACTACAATGGCACGAGCCAGCAATCGCCTTTTATCAAACAGCAATATGCATCCATCACGCCCGGACAAAAAACGTATAATACGGATCATTTTGCTTTTTCCAATCCGGAAGCCGGCAGTTTCAACCAAGGAAGAAATTGGGAAGCCGATCTAGCCCTAGCAGAAATCGGGCAGTTATCAACAATCACGACGGAGACGGGCGGCGTGTTATCCTATACTTACGATTTGCACGAATATCCAGAAGGAAATCCCTTGAACATTTCAGCCGGAGGACTGAGGATTGCATCTTTTACCAAGAGTTCAAATGCGGCAACCAAAACGACAACTTACGAATACCTCAATCCAACGGTCATTAATTATCCGCTCTTCCTCGACCAGCATCCGTTGAATACTTATTACAAAAACCTAGAAGAACGGGTCACCGCAAGCTGGCAGCCACTCAATGAATGGCAAAGGAACAAAGGCGGTTACGTCGGCTACGGGCAAGTCAATGAAATCTTTACGGGTAATGGCCACGTTGAACATTACTTTACCAATCCTCAGCAAGAGAAATATCGACCAGAAATGCCTTCGACGGAACAGCTATTCATCAAGTATCATCGGATTTTGAAATTTGATAATGAAAACTTTATGAAGCCTGAAGTTAGTAGTTTAGCTTACCATCCGAGCTTTGCACCTTTGATTAGTCGAGATTGGAGATTAGGTCTGGAGACTCGATCGACCGTTTTTGACAACGATGGTGAGATTCAGCAAGACAATTATAATGAGTTTCGATTTGTCTCGATGCTCGGTAAGCAAGGTACTTTGCAGTATCCTAAAACGAATATGTATCAGTACTTACACTACGGGACACCCAACCAATTGAAATCCAGTGCCCTACTCTACAATTTAGTCGATGGTCTTACCGAATGTCCAAGGAGTATCTATCACCACATTATTAGATTTCTAATTAAACAAATCATTACCGAGCATCCTTTTCGTTACGTAGAAAAAACCTTCCCTATCTCTACCGTATTGATCGAAAGTGTAAAAGTAGAAGCTCATAGTTCCCTCGCGACAAGTTATTTTGAGAGTGGTAGCAGTAGCGTTTCGACGAGCTACAATTACTACGATAATGCAGAAAGAAAAATCAAACGAGTCACACAATCTTTTTCTAATAACCAAAGTGCCTCAACGGAATATTGGTACGCAGATAATTTCCCAGCGAATTACGCGGGTGCGCATACGTTTATGACGATACCTGTTTTGAAAGAAATGGACGAAGCAAACAACTATGAAATTCCCGTCTTACAAGTTTCTCGTCAGAATGGAGTCGTCGTAGCCGGTAGCGCCACCAACTTCCAAGCAGTCGATAGTAGTTTTTTAGCTCATACGGTTTGGTCCGTGAGAGAAGGACAATTTGTACTGACAGGAAAATTTGAGGAATATGAAGATAGAATGCCCACTAGCTACTTCTTGGCAAAGTATGGTACAGGAACCGACATAGAAGCCTATGATTTCTTTCCAGAAATTGAATTGACTTGGAATGCCAATTTACAACTATTGACACGTTCGATGAGTGGTTTTACTTCTATCAATACTTACAATCCGCTTTGTCAATTGCAATCTAGTACCGACGTTAATGGTTTACAAACTAGCTATAAATACGATATCAGAAGAAGGCTCGAAAAGACCACCAGTCCCGACGGTTTACAAACACAAACGAATAGTTACGAGATGAACCCGCTGAGTATCACGACCACTACTTCTTTCTTAGATGGTACACCTTCGCAATCTGTCACCCAAAACTTAGATAGCTGGGGCTTACAATTAGAGACCCGAAGAAATAACGACGGCGCGATACTTACTGCTACCGAATACGACGAAATGTATCGTCCCGTTAGGCAGTGCCAATTGGGAAATGGTTGTGTGGATACGGAATACCTACCCGCTCCTTCGGCAAGAATAGAAACGACAACGGACGCCGTAGGCAACGTGACGAAGTACGAATACTTGCCTGCAAATGAAGATGCTTCCCTCGGTAGTTTTACCGGAATGGCCGTAACCGATCCGAACAAGCATACTGCTTATAGTTGGTCAGATGCTTTTGGCAAACCTGTCCTTAGCATTTCGGGAGCTGGTGGCAGAACCGAACGCAAATATGACCAAAGAGGTCGATTGAATCAGATTAAAAATCCGATCCAAGAAGTTTATGAATACACTTATAATGGAATGGGATTGCTCGGAAGCAAGAAAATCCCTGGCAAAGGTATAGAACGATATTGGTACGATACGAGTATGAAAATGGTTGCCAAGACGGATGCAGCGGGCAATACCTTAATTCTAGATTACGATGAACGCTATCGCTTGATTAAAGTAGGCCTTTCTTCGACGACTAGTTTTGCGACCTCTCCCCTAGCGGAAGAAGCCGTCAACGGGAGTATTGAAAGCAATTTATTAGTCAACAGCTACCTTCCCAATAAAACTTGGTTAGACTATACCGTAGAAAGTATTTTAGGTTCAGCTGGTGTTGCGGGCACTAAACAGACCAATTTCAATTATGATATTTATGGCAGAGTAAAAACCAATACGACCAATTACTCTAATGGAAATATCGTATTCAATGATTTTACCCCGATCAACGACGCCGGAATTTCCTTGGACGTTACCAAAAATGTAACCGGCCCCGATGGTAATATCCAGAGTTTAAACTATCAATACACCATTGACAATTTACTCCGTACGACGACGACTTCTTTAAAATACGCTGGACAAACCAAATTACTAGAAGAACTTGTTTACAATCCACTCGATCAAGTCGAACAAAAACGGATTGGAGGGACGGACGATGGCTTTTTACAATACGTAGATTATGCCTACGACGACGCGGGGAAACTATTGACAATTAACTCTCCTACCGAAAGCGGTTGTCTTACGGAAGGCGAAGCCTGTCAACTGTACTGGGGGAACGTAGACAACAACATTGATTTAGAAGAGTTGAACTGTGGTCATTTGACTAGTATTCAACTTGACGGAGCAACTTTTATATTAGAAACGTCGCTTCCCATGGATTCGGTGAATAGCATTGAGCGATTCATCAATCAAAAAATGATGGATTTGGGTAAAACTGGAACCGTAGAAATATTTTATCACAATGCCTACGGTTTGGATATCAATTTTCACATTTCCATTATGGGAACCAATTTACAAAGTGCCCAACTCATTTTTGAAAACTGCAGTTATAGCTTATCCGAGCGAGGATGTTGTACAGCTCTTTTCATGGAACCGAATGGCAACTTCCCGGCACCGGGCAGTCCGAACCAACCCGACCTCTTTTTTGAGCAAATCACTTACGATGGTTTGGATATTTCGATGATTGAAATGATTGGAAGTTGTTCGGCGGGACTGATGCGCAATCATTACAAATATGATGGGGATCACCGACTGATGCAGGTGAGCAATGAGCTGTATAATCCATTTTTGGTAGGCGACGCATTTTCTACAAATTACACCTACGATCCCGCTGGAAATATTACTACCCTCCAACGAAAAGGCTGGGTAGCCGAAGCCGCTGATTTTTTAACAATCGACGACCTAGCGTTTGATTATCCAATAAATTCTTCTATTTTACAAACGGTTACGGATGCTTCAGAAAGACCAGAGGGTTTTGGGAAGCTGGCCTCCACTACGGAATACGACTACGATGCCAACGGTAATTTAAATCGAGACGAAGGTAAAGCGATCTCCATCGACTACAACCTTTTAAACTTACCCAAAGTGGTGGCGCACGATACCGATGGTGCCATGATTTTCGAGTACAGTTTTGGTGGCGCAAAAATCAAAAAAGATTCGCCCGAGGGCGTACGTTTGTATCTAGAAGGGCTTGAATATATGGATAATAATTTGGATATTATCCACATCCCGAACGGACGGATTATAAATTTGAAGGGAGAGCTTCATTACCAATACTATCTAACGGACCATCTTGGAAATGTCATGGTGCTTTTTGATGATGTAAATGGGGATGGGAAGATTAGCTTGGAGGAAGAGACGGCGGGGAATGATAACTTGAAGGATGAGGTGTTGCAGCGGAATTTTTATTATAGTTTTGGGATGAAGGTCAAAGGACCTTGGGAAGAAACGGTTACTAATCCGAAGCAGCACTATCTTTATAATGGGAAGGAGAATAATCCAGAGCTTGGGTTGGAGTGGTTGAGTTTTGGGTTTAGGGAGTATGATCCGGTGATTGGGCGATTTCCGAGTGTTGATCCGATTGCGGATAATTTTGCGCATGTGTCTCCATTTAATTATGCAGAGAATGAACCTGTAGGACATCGGGACTTATGGGGATTACAAAAGTATAAGGATTTAATGGGACATACTGACCCTGTTTATCAACAAGCTTTTAGAGCTGGTGGCATGAAACAGGTAAAAGAAGAGCAAGCCATATTCAACGATGCCTTCGCTAGAGGCATTATTGGAGGAGCTACGGCGATGAGTCCAGTTGATGAAACGGTAGCAGCATTTTGGTTGTTAAGTAAAGTTCCTGGAGCTAGCAGAGTGATTGGAGCAGCTTCAAGGTTTGTAGATGATGCATGGGGAGCTACAAAAAGATGGTGGAAGGGAAAAGGGAAAACCTCTAAAGCTGGTGGAGCCTACAAAAATTTTATGGATTTAGCCGATGACGGTTTTAGAACTGGAGCAACATCAATAAAAGCTGGAACTCGAAGTATCGATAATGTAAATATTAATTCTTCGGGGATAACAGAAATTGAAAGACATTTGACACAAGAATATTTCACAGACGGTACTGGTATTTTGAGAAAAGGAAACGCAGTTATGATAGATAGATTAAAAAAAATATCTAAAGGAGAAATTGAACCCACCTCACATGATCTTTATTTTTATACACACGAGTTAAGAGAGAAACAACTTATGAAAGGAAAATATAATGATACATCTTACTATAAATCACATAGTCAAGCAGCAAAAGAATATAATATTAAAGCACTAGATGAGGAAAGTACATTCTATACTCAAGAAGCACAAAATGTATTATGGAAATAGAAACTAATCCACTAATTAAGCTAGGAATTCTAGCAATTTATAAAAACCCAAAAATTAATTCTGGTTACTCTATTAATCAACTATTCAGTTTTTGGAGACTTCCTATCAATTTTATCAAGTTTATAGGATTTTTAGAAGAACAAGAATTAATAACAAAAGAATATTATAATGAAGAAAACTATAGAATAGTTATTACTAATAAAGGAATTGAGTTGGCACGCACTATTGATCTCATAGATTTAATAGCGTCTAACTATGAGCTTCTTGAAGATAAAA
>CALFBG010000344.1 GCA_937951685.1 uncultured Saprospiraceae bacterium
CTCAGCTGAAAGAGCAAGTTCAAAAACTCTCTTCTTTGGATAGAGGAATTGTTGTACGATTTACCCTCGAACATATTGATTCGGCCTTTTTTCTTGAAGTTCTCGAAGTTATTTATACTTCTGGATCTACCGGAAATCCAAAAGGAGTGATGATTGAGCATCGTAGCAATGCGAATATGGCGATTGCTTTAGTACAAGTTTTTGAGATTAAACCTATAGATCGAGTTTTACAATTTGCATCTCTATCTTTTGATGCTTCGATCTTAGAAATTATGATGACACTTACACAAGGCGCTAGTCTAGTCCTAGTGGAAGCAGCAGTCATTGCAGAACCTATCGCGTTCATTGAATATACGACAAAGCAGGAGGTATCGGTAGTCATACTTCCACCGGTTTATCTAGAACTTTTACCTTTAGCGGAATTATCCTTTTTACGAGTGATCATTACGGCGGGAGAAGCAGCTCGTCCCGTACAAGCAATGGCGTGCGCGAAGTTTTGTAATTATTATAATGCTTATGGACCAACAGAAGCAGCTGTTTGCGCAACGACTTATTTGCTAAAGGATACTAGTACCGCAATGCCAATTGTGCCAATTGGAAAACCCCTGATCAATACGAGTATCTATATTTTAGATGAATACCAACAGTTGGTTGCGGCTAATGTGGAGGGAGAAATTTGTATTAGTGGTCTTAGTCTAGCGCGTGGGTATTTACATCAAGCCGCGTTGACCCAAGAAAAGTTTATTCCTAATCCTTATCGGAAAGGAGAACGATTGTATCGTACGGGCGATCGAGCCAAGCGTTTGGCAGACGGAAATATCATCTTCTTAGGTAGAAAAGACGATCAAGTAAAAATTCGAGGTCATCGAGTAGAATTAGCAGAAATCGAAATGGCCTTAGCGCAAATTCCTGCGGTGAAAGAAGCGGTAGTACTCGTGAAACTAGACGCACTGCAAAGCCAAACCTTAGTAGCCTACGTAATTAGTGAAACCGATTTTGATCAATCGGCCGTCGAGGCAGCTTTAAAGCAACGCTTACCTAGTTTTATGATTCCTTCGCTTTGGTCAAGTGTAACGGAGTTTCCCGTGACAACTAATGGTAAAGTAGATCGTAAAGCTTTACTTGAATTAGGAACTAACACGACTTCAAAAGTAAATTATCTCGCCCCGCGTACAGCATTGGAAAAACAACTCGTTACGCTTTGGTCGCAGATTTTACAGCGTACAGCAATTGGAATAAACGACGATTTCTTTGAATTGGGTGGGCACTCATTATTGGTGACGCGCTTGGTTTCTTTAATTCGTAAAGAATTGAAGAAAGACTTATCCGTTAGAACAATTTTTGCGCACCCTACGGTTGCTACCTTAGCGAAGGTACTTTTAGAAAAAAGTGTAACAGCCGAAGTATCTAATTTGATGGTTCAAGATCGACCCGCATATATCCCCTTATCCTACGCGCAAGAGCGACTTTGGTTTATTGATCAATTGACCGGAAGCTTAGCTTATCATTTACCCACCGTAGAACGTTTTGAAAAAGACTTATCGGTTACGGCATTAAATGCTGCATTTCAATCGGTGGTCAATCGCCACGAAGCGTTGCGTACGGTTTTCCTCACAAAAGATGGCAAGCCATATCAAAAAATTCTCGCACCCGATCAATGGGAGTTGGCTTACGAAATTTTACCCGCGGTACATTCCGCGGAAAGCTTAGAAGCGCAAATCCGTAAAGAAATAGACAAAGCGTTTGATTTAACAAAAGATTATCCCTTACGGGCAAAGTTATTTCAGCTCCCAACGGAAGAATACATCCTAGTAATGGTCATGCACCATATCGCTTCAGATGGTTGGTCCAGCAAAATTTTACTGGAGGAGTTACGTTGGTTTTACCAAGCAAAGGATAATGAGCAACCGGTAGAACTCCCCGCACTTTCCATTCAATACGCAGATTATGCTTTGTGGCAACGTGCCTATTTAACGGGAACAGTCCTCGCAGAGAAATTGAGCTATTGGGAAAATAAACTAGCTCAGGTAGAACCGCTAGATTTACCGACCGACTTTACTCGTCCAGCGATACAACGTACGGAAGGTGCTGAGTTTGAATTTAAGCTTCCCGCTAGTACTTATCAGCAACTAGAAAAAATTGCTCAAGCCGAAGGCGTTACGATGTTTATGCTGTTATTATCAGCGTTCAAAGTTTTGTTGTATAAATATACTGGACAAGAAGATATTTGTGTTGGAAGTCCAATTGCAAATCGTACTCAAACGGAGGTGGAAAAACTAATTGGCTTTTTCGTCAATACCTTGGTGCTACGAAGTAGCTTGGCAGAGAACCCAAGTTTCAAAATGCTTTTAGCGCGCGTGAAACAAACGACACTCGAAGCCTACGAATACCAAGAAGTACCTTTCGAAAAGATTGTTGATCGCGTTATTGAAGAAAGAGACCAAAGTCGGAGTCCACTATTTCAAGTATTATTTTCTTACGAAAGTAACCCTAATATTACCACGCTAGAATTTGAAGCACCAGAGAAAGTCAATCCAACTACTCGCCCTAAAACAGCACCCATCGCCCCTAAAACTACCCGATCTGTCTTTGACCTTAGTCTTATTATTGGGGCTAACACCGAAGGTTTGGATTGTTCGTTTGAATATTGTACTGCCTTGTTCTTGCCACAAACAATCGAACGATTGTCTAAGCATTTTCAGGAATTACTTTTGGGAATCGCAGCGAATACCGACTTACCGCTAGGAAGTTTGAAGATGTTGACCAAACAAGAAGAAAAGCTAATTGTCAAAGGTTTTAACCAAACGTTAATTTTATTTCCAGAGGAAGAAACTAGTGTGAGCTTATTCGAAGAACAAGCCCTTCGGGTGCCAACACAAATTGCAGTAAGCCTGGGCGATCAAACAATAACTTATGCTGCCTTAGATCGTCGAGCCAATCAAGTAGCGCATTATTTACAAGAAAAAGGAGTAAGCAAAGAATCTTTAGTAGTGCTTTGTATGGATCGCTCGTTGGATATGATCGTCGCTCTATTAGGGATTTTGAAAGCGGGTGCGGCCTATTTACCCATTGCTGCGGATTATCCTGCGAGTAGAGTAGCGTATATTTTAACAGATAGTCAAGCGCAGTTTGTAGTGACGAAAGCGGCACAACTTCCTCATTTTCCAGAAAGTGAAAACTTGACGACCATTGTCTTAGATCAAGACAAGCTTGAGATTGCCCAACAGTCTGAGCAAGCATTGATTGATAAACCAGCAGCTACGGACTTGATGTACGTGATTTATACTTCTGGATCTACCGGAAATCCTAAAGGGGTAATGATTGAGCATCGGAGTAATATCAATATGGCCTTAGATCAAATTACTCAATTTGAGATCACAGAAAAAGACCACATCTTGCAATTTGCATCACTTGCTTTTGATGCTTCCGTGTATGAAATTTTTATGGCACTTTACAGCGGCGCGACCTTAGTTTTGCTAGCAGATGAGGTCAAGCAAGAAACCACACAGTTTGTAGATTACCTACAGGCGCAAGCAGTGTCAGTGGTTGTTTTGCCACCCGTTTATCTGAAAGTTTTAGATCCTGCGAGTTTAGCATTTTTACGAATTATCGTCACAGCGGGAGAAGCGGCGGATACGCAACAAGCCCTTACTTACGCGAAGCAAAATAGTTATTATAATGCTTATGGTCCAACCGAATGCGCAGTGTGTGTTTCGCTTTATCAAGTAACCGAAAAAGATACTGGAGTAGGCGTGATTCCAATTGGAAAGCCACTTGCTAATACACAAGTTTATATTGTTGATGCAGATTTTAAAACGGTGCCCGTAAACGTGGAAGGAGAGCTTTGCGTTGGGGGTGTTGGTTTAGCACGGGGTTATCTTCATCAAGCAGCATTAACTGCAGAAAGGTTTATAGCACACCCTTTTGAACAAGGTCAACGGATTTACCGGACGGGTGATCGTGCCAAATGGTTGCCCGATGGAAATATTGTTTTCTTAGGTAGAAATGATGACCAAGTAAAAATCCGAGGTCATCGTATCGAATTGGGAGAAGTAGAAGCAGCACTATTGCGTTCGCCGCAAGTCAAACAAGCCGTTGTACTCGCTAAAAACAATTCAACGGGCAGTCAACAATTAGTTGCCTACATCGTAGCGACGGACACTTACGAGGCTGCCGAGATTAAAGCGTTCTTACGAAATACCTTACCGGCATTCATGGTGCCCGAAATCATGATTGATTTGCCTGAATTACCCGTTACGACCAATGGTAAAGTGGATAAAAAAGCATTGCCTGCACCGAAAGAAACTGCTTTCAAACAAAAGGAATTTATTGCTCCTCAGACGGAATTAGAAACTAACTTGGCAGCGATTTGGAAAAGTTTGTTGAGTGTAGAAAGAGTAGGTGTAACGGATAACTTTTTTGAATTGGGTGGTGATTCCATTATTAGCATCCAAGTTGTGAGCCGAATTAAGCGTGCCGGATATCAGTTACAAGCCAAAGATTTGTTTCAGTATCAAACTATCTCGGAACTCGCACATTTTATTGAAACAAAATCTCAGGAACTACAAATTACTGCCGAACAAGGATTGTTAACTGGAACCGCAGACCTGCTCGGCATTCAACAATGGTTTTTTGAGAAAGACTACGCTAGTCGTTCTCACTTTAATCAAGATAATTTATTTGAAATAGATAAAGGAATTCCGCCACAAAGTCTGGATTTGATTTTGAAAGCATTGGTGCAACAGCACGATGCCTTACGGTTTAAATACATTCCTCCAACTGAGGAGACCGCAAGTACTTGGCAACAAATTTATGGGGACTATGAAATAGCCTTAGAACGTTGTAATTTGAAGACGATTGACTTAGCCTTATTAGGACAAACAATTGCTGAGCTTTGCCAAAGCTACCAAGAAAGTCTCTCGCTCGAAGCAGGAATTTTGATTAAAGCCGTCTTTATCGAAACACCAAAGGAAGTCGCTAGGAATAGATTTTTCATGGTGATTCATCATTTAGCGGTAGATGCTGTTTCTTGGCATATTCTGTTGGATCAATTACAAGAAGCGCTAAGCGCCGTGCAAGCAGGTCAGCAGATTGACTTGGGTCGAAAATCAAGTTCTTACCGAGATTGGGGTAATGCCTTGAAAGTTCATGCACGTAGCAAACAAATTGAAACACAATTAGCATTCTGGCAAAAAACACAGCAACTTTACCAGCGGTTACCGATGGCGTTGGAGCCGCCAAAGGAAAAAGCAAACTTAGCAACGGTAGCCATCTGTCGTGTCCATTTAGACGAAGCAATAACCACTTCACTATTACAAGAAAGCAACCAAGCTTATCATACAGAAATCAATGATTTGCTACTGAGCGCGTTAGCCCAAAGTATCTGTAATTGGTCCAATTCCACTAAACTGGTAATTGGTTTAGAAGGGCACGGACGAGAATTTATTAACTCCCAGCTTGACCTGAGTAGTACGGTTGGTTGGTTTACTAACTTGTATCCCGTAGGCTTAGAGCTTGCGCAAAATTTAGATACGGGAAGTTTGATTAAAGTAGTTAAGGAACAATTGCGAGCCATTCCAGATAAAGGCATTGGCTATAATTTACTTAGATACCTGCATCCCGATGCGGCTATCCGCGCACAACTAGCGGAAACAAAATGGGATATTGTTTTTAACTATTTAGGTCAAGATGAAAATACGGTAAGCGCAGATACTTGGCTACTCCCAGCCCCAGAGTCAGCTGGAATTTTTCTCGCACCAGATTATCCCTTTGGAGAAAATATAGAAATTAATGGTTCTATTTCTGATGGGATGTTACAGTTAAGTTGGATGTATTCCAAAGCTTACTATCGAGAGGAGACGATCGAAAAACTGGCGCAGGATTTTATTGAGCACTTAACGAAGATCATCAAGCATTGTCGAACACAAATAACGAGTGAACGTACCGTTTCTGATTACGGCTTAGCCCCCGAAGTGAACCAGAATACTTTAGATCAGTTTTTACAACAAACCGTCAATGGGGCGCCATTGCATCGCCAAATTGAAAGTTTGTATCGCTTAAGTCCATTGCAGGAGGGAATGTTATTCCACCATTTCTACGAAGACCAAGCGGCAGCGTACGTCGAACAAATGAGCTTTGATTTTGCTAGTAGTTTCAATGCAGATGCTTTTCAAATGGCTTGGAATTACACTTTGCGTAAACACAGCATTTTAAGAACTGCTTTCTTTTACGAAGCACTCGCAATTCCCGTGCAAGCAGTTTATCAAAAAGTAAGCTTACCATTTACAAAATTAGATTTTTCTGGAGAAAAGGAATCATCGTTTGAAGCGCAATGGCAAGCGTTGATGCAGAAAGACAAAGCCCGTAGTTTTAATTTTGCCGAAGCACCTTTGATGCGCGTTACGGTTGCCCAAATGCCAAGTGACGACTTTAGAGTATTGTGGACCTTTCACCACATTATCTTAGATGGCTGGTCGATTCCTATTTTGATCGGGAAAGTTTTACGAGCTTATGAATTACTGTTAAAAGGAAACGATCTCGATCAAGTAGCGGTAAGGCTATCGGAGTCGGAAGATCGCTACGAAAGCTATATTCAGTACATTGCCGACCGACCGAAATGGTCCGCGCAGGATTTTTGGGAAAATTATTTGTCAGGTTTTGACGAAGCTCGTTTGCTACCATTTACCGATAATGATTTGGCCAGAAATAAAGGTGGCGAAATGCAAGAGCTGCACTTAAATTATACGGAAGCGGAAACTACTCAATTAAGACAATTCGCCCATCAGCATCGATTGACGGTTAATACCTTGATGCAAGGCGTTTGGGGATATTTGTTATCAAAATATACTGGTAGCAAAGATGTTTTATTTGGCGTGACGGTTTCTGGAAGACCGACAGATTTGGAACGCGCAGAAGAAAAGCTAGGTCTTTATATTAATGTATTACCCGTAAGAGTAAATTTTTCGGAAGCCGAACTAATCACGGAACTTTTTACAAACCTACAACAAGCACACACCACAGCGCGAGTCTACCAATATACCGCGGTAAACGATATTCAGCGTTGGGCAGGGATTACGGGAGACTTCTTTGATACCTTACTCACTTTTGAAAATTATCCTGTAGATGAAGCGGTGGAAGGATCAACGAGTTTATCCGTAGGGAAAGTTGAAATAAAAGAACAAACTAATTATTTGCTGTCCATTTCGGTAAGTTTGGAGCGCGCACTCGAAGTGAAATTTGGCTATAATCAAGACTTAATTACGACAATTACCGGCACACGAATTAAGGATCACTTTGATCTCGTTTTGCGACAAATTGCTTTGCAAGGAAAAACAAACTTCCAAACCTTAGAATTATTAAGCACAACGGAGAAAGAAACCTTGACTAATTTTAATGGAAAGCAAGTGGCTTATCCCGCAGAAAAAACGGTGGTCGCTCTTTTTGAAGCACAGGCAGCAAAAACACCAGATCAGCTGGCAGTCATTTTTGCCGAGAAAAGTTTAACTTATCGGGCGCTGAATGAGCGAGCGAATCAATGGGCACATTACTTAATCACGCAAGGTGTTCAAACCGATAACTTAGTCGCCATTGGCTTAGATCGTTCTTTGGATATGATCGTTGCGGTCCTTGCTGTTTTGAAAGCAGGTGCGGCCTATTTACCAATTGATACGAGCTATCCCGAAGAACGCATTCAATATATTTTAGAGGATAGCGAAGTTGGGTTTGTACTTACGAATCAAGCTAATTTTCATCAATTTCAGCAGGAAGAAAATAAGCTGGATTTAGACTGTATCCAAGTAGACCTTGATCATGCTGTTTTGGCGAAAGCCTCAAAGAAAAACCCAAAGACAGCCTTGCAATCAAACCATCTGGCTTACGTAATCTACACCTCAGGTTCTACGGGACAACCTAAAGGAGTAATGATTGAACACCGCAGTTTGGTCAATAGTATGCTGAGTCATATTGATTTATTTAGGCTTACCGCCAAAGACCGAGTTTCGCAATTTATTTCCTTATCCTTCGATGCTTCCGTCCCCGAAATATTTATGACCTTACTGACGGGAGCCGGCTTGGTTTTGATGAGCAAAGAAACCATTGCCGATCAGGATTTACTAATTACATACCTCAAAGCACAAGCGGTTAGTGTTTGTTCAATGCCTCCGGCTTACATGGCGGTGCTTGACCCCGCAGCACTTTCTTTTTTACGGATTGTCATGACGGGAGGAGATATTGCTTCGGTAAACAAAGCGGTACAATTTGCCGCTCATAGTGAAGTTTATAACCTCTACGGACCCACGGAAGCAACGGTTTGTGTATCCGCATACCGAGTTGGGAAAGCAGATCATAAAAAAATAGCCTTACCAATTGGGCGTGCTTTGCCAAATACGAAACTTTACGTTTTAGATGCCGATCAAGCATTATTACCACCGTCTTCGGAAGGAGAACTTTACATTGGTGGCGCACAAGTTGCGAGAGGATATTGGTTGAAGCCAGCGTTAACGGAAGAGCGCTTTGTTGAAAATCCTTTCCTTCCGGGAGAACGACTGTATCGTACGGGAGATAAAGTGAAATGGTCACCGGATGGTCAGTTGATTTTCTTAGGTCGCTTAGATGATCAAGTTAAAATCCGAGGGCATCGCATTGAATTGGGAGAGGTAGAAGCAAGCTTACAAAAGTCGGCGTTGGTTCGTAGAGCAGTCGTCTTAGTCAAAAAAGATGCAAACCAACATAAACGATTAGTCGCTTATATTTTACCCAATGGTACTTTTGATCGATCAGGAATTGAAGCCTTTTTACGTAGTCAATTACCAGCTTACATGATACCGGCGTTGTGGATGGAGTTAACGCACCTTCCGCTTACCGCAAATGATAAAATTGATCGGAAGGCATTGCCAGAACCAGATTATACAGCGCTTACTCAAGCTAATTATCAGGCCGCTCGCACGGAATTAGAAACACAATTAGTAGCCATTTGGCAAGATTTATTACAGATCGAAAAGATTGGTATTCAGGATGACTTTTTTGAATTAGGAGGACATTCCTTATTGGCAACGAGAACGGTTTCTGCAATTCGGAAACAATTGGAAGTCGCTCTAACGATCAAGGATTTATTTACCTATCCTACGATTGCAGCTTTAGCAACATTAATAGAAAAGGCTGCTACTCAAGTGCTATTGCCTCCGATAACTAAGCAAGAACGACCAGCGCGTATTCCGCTTTCTTTTGCGCAAGATCGACTTTGGTTTGTAGATCAATTGACGGGAAGTGCCCATTACCATTTACCCTTAGTTGAAACTTTTGGGGCTGAACTGAATCCAGCGGTACTCGCAGCAGCCTTGCAAGCCTTACTCAATCGGCACGAAATTTTGCGGACGGTGATTCGTGCGGAAAATGGAGTGGCTTATCAATGGATTTTACCCACGGATGAGTGGAATTTAAAGGTAGCAGATGGAAAAGATTGGTCTGTGGAGGAAGTACAGGCTTGGATCGAAACTAATATTACGGCAGGTTTTGAGCTCTCTCAGGATCATATGTTGCGAGCTAATTTGCTCCAACGTTCCTCCGAGGAATATCTTTTAGTATTAGTGGTACACCACATTGCCGCGGATGGTTGGTCAATGACGATTTTGTTTGAAGAGTTGATGGAATTATATCGAGCGATTGCAGAAAAACGAACGGCTAATTTAGCCGAGTTAGCCATTCAGTACGCAGACTACGCCATTTGGCAACGTCGATATTTAGGAGGTGAAATTTTAGCACAAAAACTGAACTTTTGGGAAAGGTATTTAGAAGATGCTACGCCATTAGCTTTACCCTTAGATTTTACTCGACCACAAATACAAAGCTTGCGTGGGCAACGCTATCAATTTGAATTGGAGGCTTCCTTAGCGAAGGACTTACAAAAATTAGCACAGCAAGAAGGCGTAACGATGTTTATTTTGTTACTGACCGTCTTCAAGGTTCTATTATATAAATACAGTGGACAAGCGGATATCTCCGTGGGTACGCCAATTGCCAATCGAACGGATGCTGCCATCGAAAAACTCATTGGATTCTTCGTCAATAACTTAACGTTACGAACCGACTTATCCGGTAATCCTACATTTAAGGAATTGCTGCAGCGCGTTAAATCGAGTAGCTTATCTGCTTATGATCATCAAGACGTGCCGTTTGAGCAAATTGTAGATCGCATGGTGACGCAGCGAGATTTGAGTAGAACCCCTTTGTTTCAAGTCCTATTTTCTTACGCGGGGATTACCGATTATACAACTCCAGCGACAAAGGAAATAGCCCCAATGGAATCCCACCATTCGCCAAGTTTAAAAGAAGAAAAAGATAGTACGACTTTTGCCTACGAAGTATCAAAGTTTGACTTGAGTTTTGACGTCGCTGCTACGGGAAATAACTTGGAAGTATCTATTCAATATTGTAGTGATTTATTTTTAGCCAGTAGTATTGAGCGAATGGCAAAGCATTTTCAAAACTTACTGCTCGCTACGGTTACGCAGCCGACGACTAAGATTGGAGCTTATGAGTGGCTCAGTGAAAAAGAACAGCAGCAAATTTTAGAAAGCTTTAATCAATCGGATTTTGAGTATCCTCATGCCCAGAGTTTAGTAGATTTATTCGAAGCACAGGTCGCAGCATATCCAATGGATATCGCCCTGGGACAGGATGAGCAGACTTGGTCCTACGAAGTACTAAATGCTCGAGCGAACCAAGTCGCACATTATTTAAAAATTTCCGGCATTGCAGCAGAAGCTTTAGTTGGAGTATGTCTAGATCGTTCCTTCGAAATGATGATTGCTCTTCTGGGAATCTTGAAAGCGGGGGCAGCGTACGTACCACTAGCGCCCGATTACCCTCAGCAAAGAATTGATTATTTATTGTCGGATACACAGACAAAACTTGTACTAACGCACACGGATCACGCAGCACTTTTTGTTCAGCAAGAAGATCTTCAACTCGTATTACTGGATCAAGAAAAAGAATTAGCGGCAATGCCAATGACGAACTTGTTGGAAAAGCCGAGTGTAAACAATTTAGCTTACATCATTTATACTTCGGGTTCTACGGGACAACCGAAAGGCGTACAAGTTGAACACGCTTCGGTCGTCAACGAAATTAGTTTCTACGCAGCGACCTACGGCGTGGCGCGTGGAGATCGGCACGTACTTTTAGCGAATTACGTATTTGATGCTTCGGTCGAACAAATATTCTTACCGCTGACACAAGGCATTCGCTTAGAATTGATTGCCAAATTGGATATGCTAAATCCTGTTTATCTAGCCAATTTCTTATTAGAAAAAGAAATTACCCATTTGCACGCAACGCCTTCTTTAATACAATACGTCGATCCTAATCCGGCATTTAAACTTAAGCGAATTTGTGCGGGTGGAGAACTTTGTACCGTATCCTTGGTGGAAAAGTGGGGAACAGGTATAGATTTTTATAACAAATATGGACCGACGGAAACGACGATTAGTTCGAGCTACCATCGCTACGATCCCAAACGAACCTACGCCGGAAGTTTACCGATTGGAAAACCGGTAGGTAATACGCAATTATATATCTTAGATCCGCAGCAACGAATCGTACCGATCGGTGTAATCGGAGAATTATACATTGGTGGTCAAGGGTTAACGAGAGGTTATTGGAAGCGAGCAGCTTTAACGCAAGAAAAATTTATTATTTCTCCGTTTGATGCAACGCAACGACTTTACCGTACTGGAGATTTAGTCCGCTGGCTAGATGATGGAAACATTGAGTTCAAAGGTAGAATTGATGACCAAGTAAAAGTACGCGGATATCGAATTGAATTGGGAGAAATTGCGGCTAGTTTAATGACTGCACCGAACATTCAACAAGCAGTCGTACTGGTGGAAAAAGACCAACTTATTGCTTACGTCGTTCCAACGGAAATGGAGGAGTTCGAAGAGGCGAATACGAAGGCTTACCTCAAGGAGCAATTACCGGAGTATATGATTCCGACGATAATTCAGCCGGTAGCTGCTTTGGTAATGAATGCGAGTGGGAAAGTAGATCGGAAAGCATTGCCTAAGATTGATTTAGCAACGCTACGATCGGAAGTTTATCTGGCTCCGAGCACGAATACAGAAAATGATTTGGCAATCATTTGGGAAGATTTATTACAAAGAGAACAGATAGGCGTACAAGATGATTTCTTTGAATTGGGTGGACATTCTTTATTGGCGATTCGTTTGGTTGCTGCCATTCGGACAACATTCTCAAAAGAACTTGAAATTCGTACGATCTTCTTGTTTCCCACGATTCAGGAATTGGCCGAAATTATAGATACACAAGGTGCGCAAAAGCTGTTGCCAAAAATTGAAGTCCAAGAACGACCTCCGCACCTCCCGCTTTCTTTTGCCCAAGATCGACTTTGGTTCATTGATAAAATGACGGGAAGTACGCATTATCATATTCCGATGATCGAACATTTTAATTCGGCAGTTAATCCTGAAAATTTAAATTATGCTTTTCGTGAAGTTATTCGTCGGCACGAAGTATTGAGAACGGTTTTTCAAGAAACGAACGGACAAGTTTACCAAGTGATTTTACCGGAAGATCAGTGGCAATTAGCGTATACCGTAGCCCCGACAGAAAGCTTATCTGAGATATTAGCACAAGTGTTGACACCTGCATTTGATTTATCAAAAGATCACCCATTACGGGCTCAGTTGGTGCAAATTTCAGCAGAAGAATACGTGCTAATTATAGTGCTGCATCACATTGCATCGGATGGTTGGTCCAGTCCTATTTTGTTAGAAGAACTTTTACATTTTTATCGGGTAAAAGAAGAGGAAGCCGTTTCGTCTTTAGCGGATTTACCTATTCAATATGCAGATTACGCCTTGTGGCAACGCACTTATTTGACGGGAGCGGTTTTAGCACAAAAACTCGCTTATTGGGAAGATCAACTCGCGGAGTTGACAACCTTGGATTTGCCGATAGATTTTCCAAGACCAGCGGTACAGAGCCTAAAAGGAAAACGCTGTTCTTTTGTGGTGGACATTGCACCGCTACAAGGAAAAATAGAAAGTCTAATTCGGGAAGCAGGTGTCAGCCATTATATGTTTTTCTTGACTTTGCTGAAAATATTGTTACGCAAGCATACCGGACAAGAAGACATCACAGTTGGTAGTCCCATCGCTAATCGGAAACAAACGGAGGTCGAAAAGTTGATTGGCTTTTTTGTAAATACCTTAACCTTGCGAACGAACTTAAAGGATGATCCTAATTTTATGGAAATGTTAGCTCGGGTAAAGGCAACTACCTTGGCGGCTTATGATCACCAAGAAGTACCTTTTGAGAAAATCGTAGAGCGAGTAGTTAAAGATCGTGATCCAAGTCGGACGCCGTTGTTTCAAGTCTTGTTTAATTTTACTACGGAAAAAACAACCAAAGCAGAAAGCCTTACTCCGGAGAGCCATACGCTCACGGAGCTAGACTTCGAGGAAACAACTGCCAAGTTTGACCTAAGTTTTAACCTTACGGAAACGGCTACGCAGCTCTCTTTAAACATTGAATACGGTAGTGAACTATTTTTACCAGCTACGATCCAAAAAATTGGTGAACACTTTGAAACTTTATTGCAAGCCGTAGTGACAAAGCCAAAAGCGAAAATTAGTAGCTTGTCGATTTTGAGCGAGTCAGAGCGGCAGGAATTATTATACGAGTTTAACGATACGGCTTTTGATTATCCCGCCGCACAAACCGTTGTAGAATTATTCGAAGCACAGGTAGCTAAATTCCCATTGCGAATCGCGTTGAGTAGTGCCGAAGAAAATATAGATTACCAAACTTTAAATCATCGTGCGAATCAATTGGCGCATCATCTACGCGCAGCATATGCACTCCAAACGGATGAGTTCGTCGCAGTATTGCTAGATCGTTCCAGCACGGCGATCATCGCTTTACTCGCGATCCTAAAATCAGGTGCCGCTTACGTGCCAATCGCTACGGATCTTCCAATCGAACGGCAACAATTTATTCTTGAAGACACGCAGGCTAAGGTAGTACTGACGAACACCAGTTACGTAGAAAAATTAGCAGCTTGGTCGGGAGAGATTTGCTTGTTGGATACCGCTGGGGAAGATTGGTCTACGCAAACAGCGCCTCTGGAATCAACTACTTTGAATGGAGGGCAACTAGCTTATGCGATGTATACTTCGGGTTCTACCGGAACGCCCAAAGCAGTGTTAATTGAACATCGTGCTATTTTGCGTTTAGTCTGTAATGCTAGTTTTGATTTTCTATCAGAGCATTCGGTACTTTATCAATACGCTCCATTAGCATTTGATGCTTCTACTTTTGAAATCTGGGGCGCACTATTGAATGGCGCTCGGTTGGAAATTAGTACCCTTGGCTTGAAATCTTTAGCGGAAATAGGAACAGCATTACAAGCTGCTAAGGTAAATGTATTATGGTTGACCGCAGGTTTATTTCACCAAGCCGTTGAAACCAATCTGGAACTCTTTGCTTCGCTCGATTACGTGTTAGCAGGCGGAGATAGTATTCGCCCAGAAAGTATTCAACGTTTGTTAAGGCAGTATCCACAGCAGACTTTTATCAATGGCTATGGTCCTACGGAGTCAACAACTTTTGCGACGGTAAAAAGAATCAGCAACGTAAAGGAGATTAATTTCACTGCGAATGATATTGGTCGACCTATTTCTAATACCCAAGTTTATATTTTAGCTCCGGAAACGCAAGAATTATTGCCTAAGGGTGCGGTAGGAGAGTTGTGTATAGGAGGAGATGGTTTAGCACGAGGATACTTGAATCAGGCTAGTTTGACGACGGAGCAATTTATTGATCATCCTTTTATAGCTGGTCGTCGGTTATATCGTACGGGGGATTTAGCGCGTTGGTTGGCGAATGGATCAATTGCTTTTATTGGAAGGAAAGATCAACAAGTTAAATTGCGAGGTTATCGCATTGAATTGGGTGCCATTGAATCACAGATACGGGCTTCGGGTTACGTACAGGATGTAATCGTCCTCGCTCAAAAAACGCTGGAGTCGGATGATACGCAATTGGTTGCTTATTTGATTACTACGCAAGCAACGGAAACAGCAATAGAAACACTCCAGGAAAATGTTAAAAATTATTTACAGGAAAAACTACCGAGCTATATGGTTCCTAGTTTTATGCTTTCTTTGACAGCTTTTCCTTTAACTCGGAATGGGAAAGTAGATCGAAAAGCGCTATCTGCATTGGCTTTGCCGACGGCCTCCAAAGCAGCTTATCTTGCACCTCGCACGGTAATGGAAAAATCGCTTACGGTAATTTGGGAAGATTTACTAGGACAAGCGCCCATTGGGATACACGATAATTTCTTTGAGCGAGGTGGTCATTCTCTGTTGGCAACGAGAGTGGTTGCAGTGATTCGAAACGAACTGCAACTTGAAATCGGCATCCAAGCCTTTTTTGCGCATCCTACGATTGCCGCTTTGGCGAAATATATGCTAGAGGATAACGAAGCAAGTGTTTTATTGCCAAAAATAAAAGTAGCGGAACGCCCAGCTAAAATTCCGCTTTCCTTTGCACAAGACCGACTTTGGTTTATTGATAAATTAATGGGAAGTACGCACTATCATATTCCACTGGTAGAACGATTTGCGATCGACTTGGATCGAACAATTTTGGCGGAAGCCATACAAGCGATAGTCAATCGCCACGAAGTATTACGAACGGTTTTTAAAGAAAGTGCGGGGCAAGTATATCAAGTGATATTACCCGAAAATCAGTGGGTTTTAAACTACGATGACGCCGCTGAATTAACTGACGAAGGGTACTTGAAAGCGCGGGTAGGAAGTATCCTCAATGCGCCTTTTGATTTGTCGAAAGACCATATGTTACGAGCACATCTTTTACAATTAGCTACCGGAAATTACGTACTCGTTTTGGTTGTGCACCACATTGCTTCTGATGGTTGGTCGAGTCCCATTTTGTACGGGGAAATCATGGAAGTATACCAAGCGAAATTGGAAGCCCGCTCGCCACGCTTGAAAAGCTTAACCCTGCAATATGCGGATTATGCGATTTGGCAGCGCGCTTATTTGCAAGGAGATGTTTTAGCAGCGAAACTACAATATTGGGTCACAAAATTAAAGGGAGTTGAAACCTTACAATTACCCACCGATTTTACGCGACCTAGTTTGCAAAGCACGAAAGGTAGTCGATGTACAACTACTTTGACAACTAACTTTAACACGTCGTTGCAAGCCTTTGCTCAAAAAGAAGGGGTGACTCTATTTATGTTTTTTCTATCGACCTTCAAAGTCTTGTTGTATAAATATACTGGACAAAGTGATATTATAGTCGGTAGTCCGATTGCCAATCGAATGCAAACGGAATTGGAAGATCTAATTGGCTTCTTTGTGAATACCTTGAGTTTGAGAACGGAATTAAATACGGCACAAGGTTTTAGGACTTTACTAGCGTCGGTTAAGGAAACAACCTTAGCGGCGTATCAACACCAAGATCTACCGTTTGAGAAAATTGTAGAACGCGTAGTCCAAAAAAGAGATCGGAGCCGTAGTCCTTTGTTCCAAGTTTTATTTGCTTATCAAGGAGAGACCGATTTTGTGAAAAAGGAAGTTGCTTCGGGTGAAACGGCTGATCCCGTTAGTGTTCCCAAAGAAAGTTACGGCTACGAAATTGCTAAGTTTGATCTTAGTTGCACCGTGACAGAAATCGCAGGCTCGTATGCGCTGTCGATTCAATATTGCACAGATCTATTTCTGGCTTCGACCATCGAACGAATGCTAGGTCATTTTCAAGAAATTTTAGGACAAGTAGTTACTTCTCCCGAACGACCGTTACAGGTGTTTTCCCTTGCTTCCGTTGCGGAGCAAACACAAATATTAGAAGCCTTTAATCAATCTACGTTTGCTTATCCCGCTTCGAAAAGTTTGGTAGATTTATTCGAAGCGCAGGTCTTGGCTTATCCGCAGGATATTGCTTTGGGGGAAGGAACAAAAACCTTGACCTACGAAGCATTAAATAGCCGTGCGAACCAATTGGCGCATTATTTACAAGAAATAATAGGTGTCAAAGAAGAAGCGTTAATTTGTATTTGCTTAGATCGCTCTTTTGAGATGATTGTTGCTTTGTTGGCTGTCTTGAAAGCTGGAGCGGCTTACGTACCAATTGCACCAGATTATCCACAACAAAGAATTGATTATCTATTAGAAGATACACAGAGTAAGGTTATTCTAACGGAAGCGGCTTACGCAGCTTATTTTGAGGATAAAGAAAACATCAATGTTGTATCGTTGGAGGAAGCAGTTGCGTGGGAGGAAATGCCCAAGACTAATTTAGAAAAGAAAGCTAAAGTTGACAACTTAGCCTACGTGATTTATACTTCAGGTTCTACGGGACAACCGAAAGGCGTACAAGTAGCCCACGGATCGGTGGTCAACGAAATTAGTTTTTATGCGAACACTTATGGCGTCGTACGTGAAGACCGTCACGTCTTATTGGCGAGTTACGTTTTTGATGCTTCGGTTGAGCAAATCTTTTTACCATTGACGCAAGGAATCCGCTTGGAACTGATTGCTAAATTAGATATGTTAAATCCTACTTATCTAGCCAATTTCTTAGTTGAAAAAGAAATCACCCATTTACACGCAACACCTTCTTTATTACAATACGTCAAACCAACCCCTGCCTTTAAAATTAAGCGAGTTTGTGCTGGTGGTGAACTTTGCTCGGTATCATTAGCAGCGTCTTGGGGAGATGCGGTAGATTTTTATAATAAATATGGACCGACAGAAACGACGATTAGTTCGAGTTACCATTTATACGATGCTCGAAGAAGCTACGCTGGCAGTTTGCCCATTGGAAAACCAGTAGGGAATACCCAGTTATACATTTTGGATGCGCAGCAGCAAATAGTACCGATTGGCGTCATTGGAGAATTGTACATTGGCGGGCAAGGAATGACAAGAGGATATTTAAATCGAGTGGCCTTAACGCAAGAGAAATTTGTGGTTTCTCCTTTTGATGCGACGCAACGACTTTATCGTACCGGAGATTTGGTTCGTTGGTTAGCGGATGGGAATATTGAATTTAAAGGAAGAATTGACGATCAAGTAAAAGTGCGTGGCTATCGAATTGAGTTGGGAGAAATCGAAGCGAGTATTTTGCAACATCCATTGGTGGAGCAAGCTGCGGTGATTTGTAAACAACAGGATCAAGGGAGTTCTTTTTTGGTTGCTTATTTGATGATTGCAGCAAATGAAAAAGCAAGTTTTGACCCAGTAATACTTGAAGAATATTTAGCAGAAATGCTACCTAAATATATGGTGCCTTCGATGCTAATTTGTTTGGATCAATTTCCCATCGGGGCAAGTGGGAAGGCAGATCGGAAAGCATTGGCAGCCTTGGAGGTAACTCGTTCTGCACAATTGGAAACGACAATGCCCGCTAATGATTTGGAAATTGCCATGCAAAAGATTTGGTCGGAAGTATTGGGCTTAGCGATGGTTAGTACCACGGACAACTTTTTTGAATTGGGTGGACATTCGCTTTTAATCATTCCTTTGTTGGCTAAGCTGCAAGAACAACTTGATTTGAACATCGCAGTAGCCAGTCTTTTCGAGTATCCTACGATTGCGAATTTAGCTCAATTTGTTGGGCGCATGGAAGCGACGGAAGACGGAGTAAGCGCGGTCAAACTAAAAGCGGGCAATTCAGGGAATACGATTTTTTGTGTGCCGGGCATAGAAGGACAAGCGATGAGTTTTTACGAATTAGGACAGCAATTAGAAGGGGAGGAAAGCTTGTACGCTTTTCAAGCCCAAGGTTTGGAAGGCATTGCAAGACCTTTGGATACGGTCATCGAAATAGCAATGGCAAATATTCAAGCCATGCAGGCAATTGATCCCGAGGGACCTTACGTTTTAGCAGGATATTCTTTCGGAGGAAAGATTGCTTACGAAATGGCGCTTCAATTAGAAGCTAGTGGTTTTGAGGTTGCTTTACTGACCATTTTTGATGCTTTGCCACCACAAGTATCTACGACTAAAAAGATGCCTAAAACGGAAATGGCATGGATGATGGAGTTTGGTGATTTCTTAGCTAAATTATATCGGCAAGATTTAGGCTTGAAAAAAGAGGATTTTAAAAACAAAACAAGTGTAGCGCGTTTGATCCACTTGCAAACTAGGTTGAAAGAAAAAGACATTCCGCTTTCGCTTGCACAATTACAAGGTATGCAAGCGGTACTTTTACAGCGATTGCAAATGGAATACCAAGTAAAAACGGATGCACGCTTATCCGCGCCTATTTTGGTAATAGAAACAGAAAGTTTAACCAAACGTAACCGGTGGACATTTACCAAGAAATCGAATCAAGT
>CALFBG010000345.1 GCA_937951685.1 uncultured Saprospiraceae bacterium
TAAGTAAAATAATTTGTATTGGTACTTAAGTAGGTTTACCAAATAGATTGGTGATTTTGACGGAAGAAAATTTTGCTTCAATCGACGCAAAAAATGCAGGAAACCTAGTGGTTTTCAAGGCTTTTTAACAAAGCGTGAAACAAAATTTACTCTTTATAAATTAGTGAATTTATTAGGTAAACCTACTTAAGTAGTTCCCGGAAATTAAATTGCTGTACATTTGAGTATCGAACATTGGGCTTGTACTGTTGCTTAAGCGCAAATCATGATGTCGCAATAAGGAATAGTTCTATACTACAAAATTACTACTGTTGAATAACTTTTAAAATATGGATTGGCAAAGTGTATTGAATGGTTTTAAGGCTTATCTTCAATTGGAACGGGGACTTTCTCCGCATTCAATTGATGCATATTTACGAGATGTGACGAAGTTGCACGAATATTTGATCTTACAGAAATTGGAATTATCTCCTGCGCAGATTGAGTTGAAGCATTTGGAAGGTTTTATCCATTGGGTTAATAAATTGGGCCTAGGGCGACGTTCACAAGGAAGACTCATTTCTGGTTTAAAGGGCTTTTACAAGTATCTTTTGGTAGAAGACTTGATTCATGATGATCCGACGGACTTACTGGAAGGACCAAAGTTGAGTCGTAAAATACCAGAGGTTTTAAGTTACGAAGAGATAAAAGCTATGCTGGAAACGATTGACCTAAGTGAAGTTCACGGTACTCGGAACCGTGCGATGCTGGAGGTTTTGTACGCTTCTGGTTTACGGGCAACAGAATTGATTGAATTGAAATTATCTAACGTTTATGCTGAAATAGGTTTTCTTAAAGTTGTTGGTAAAAATAATAAAGAGCGCCTCGTCCCGATTGGTGCCGTCGCGCTCAAACATTTAGGGCATTACCTCAACCACGTACGGAAACTTCAAAATAATATTCACAAAGAACACGAGAATATCGTCTTTTTGAATCGACGAGGAAAAAAACTTAGTCGAGTAATGTTATTTATGATTGTTAAAGAAGCCGCTAAACTGGCTGGCATCACCAAAAATGTCAGTCCACATACTTTTCGACACTCTTTCGCGACACACCTGATCGAAGGTGGCGCAGATTTGAAAGCTATTCAGGATATGCTCGGGCACGAATCCATTACAACGACTGAAATTTATACACATTTAGATAATGAATTTCTCAAAGAAACGGTCATGAGTTTTCATCCTCGCAATCAAAAGTAATAGCCACTTGGAAAGTCTTTTTGGACTTACAGTGTACTAGGCATATATTACCCCCGTTTTCGCTATTTGGTGAATGTGTTGCACTTGAAAGTGAGATTTGGGTAATCTTAACAGATTGTTAACTTCATTTCGGGTACTACCGAGCGTTATGAGAAGGGAAGTTGGCAACGACGATGAAAAGAGTTGACAATTGCGGCTTTTTAGTTAGTAAAACTTATTTTTGCACTTTAATGGCGTGTAGTCGATTTCGTTTTTGAACAATGTCTACTTTAAAACTTTAGGATCAAATCATGTGGAAGCTTTTTATTCCAATTCCCTTTCTCTGCTTATTTATTGCTTGCGCCACACAAGTAGCGCCTAAAGGTGGACCTAAAGATGAACAACCGCCGATACTGGATACTTTGGCATCCACGGCAAGCTTACAAACTAATTTTGAAAAAAAACGAATCGAGCTTAGTTTCGACGAGTGGGTACAACTCAACGATGTCTTTAATCAAGTAGTAGTCTCCCCTCCTTTGGAACATCGCCCTAAAATCGTCTTACGAGGTCGTACCGTACGCTTTGAATTTGACGAAGAAGAAGTGCTCAAAGAAAAAACGACTTATACCATCAATTTTGGAGAAGCCGTCAAAGATTTAACGGAAGGAAATGTAGCCAAAGATTTACGGTACGTTTTTTCTACGGGAGATTTTATTGATTCTTTGGAAGTTAGTGGTCGGGTTGTGGATGCCTTTACGGCAAAACCGTCCGAAAATGTACTCGTAATGCTCTACGAAAATCTTGCGGATAGCGTAGTGCGGACGCAGCGACCTTATTATTTTGCTAAAACGGATAAACAAGGTGCCTTTCGGATTCAAAATGTCAAAGCGTCTACCTTCAAAGTTTTTGCGTTGGTGGATCAAAATTTCAATTATCTTTTTGATGTAGAAAATGAGCAAATCGCCTTTGCGGAGGAAGCGATCGTACTCAATGACTCTGCTAGAATCAAACTGAAATTACTGCTTTTTGAAGAAACCAAACCCTTGCAAATCATCGAAGAGGAAACGGATCAATACGGTCGGGTCAAGCTGGTGTTTAATCAAGAACCGAAAGGCTTGCAAGCAAGTTACGAATCCATCGGTCAAACCGTTGTCTACGATTATGATCAAGATACCTTAAACGTGTGGTATCAAAACACCGAAGATCGTTCGTGGAATTTATACCTACAGCAGGATACTTCTTTTTTTGATACTACTTTTGTAAAATCACTAGATCGCGAAGCTTTTGAAAAAACGACTAAGCTACAAGCTAAAAAAGGACTCGCTTCTACTCATAATCCCACCAAAGCTTTTCCAATCGCCTTCAATCACCCTTTAATGACTTTTGATACGAGCTTACTTCGTATCTATGAAGATAGTGTTGGCGTGAGATTAGCCGGAACGTTGAATATGGATGCTGCACAAGAAAAAACCTTAAAGATTAAATTCCCCTGGAAAGAAAATCGAACCTATTTAGTTCAATTGTTGCCCGGTGCCGTGCAGGATATCTACGGCGTGGCAAATGATTCTATCTTTCATACTTTTATCGCTAGTGCCCTGAAAACCTTCGGTAATATGAAAATTGAACTTGCAGGATTAGCACCAGAAAGCAACTACGTCCTACAATTATTTAACGCTAAGGATGTTTTAATAGAGGAAATGTATCCGCAAGGGGTAGATAATTTTAGCAAAACATTTTCGGCGATGCCCGTAGGGGAATATAAACTCGTACTCATAGAAGATCTCAACAACAATCAACGCTGGGATCCGGGAAATTATGATCAGAAACTGCAGCCCGAAAAAATATACACGAAGCAAACTGAAAAATTAAGAGCAAACTGGGATTTGGAAGTTTCCATGAGCATTGAGTAGTTGTTTTTTAGCTTGGCTAAGTGTGGTAAATAGAAACGTCAAAATAGAAATTTTAAAATAATTTCCAGATCAAATAAGAAACTTAATCGGTCAAAATTATGATATTAAAATCAGTAAATCTTGTCAAAATATATGGTAACCGTAAAGTGGTAAAAGGAGTTTCCTTGGAAGTCAATCAAGGCGAAATCGTGGGTTTGTTAGGACCTAACGGTGCTGGAAAAACAACAAGCTTCTACATGACAGTTGGTTTTATCAAACCAAACGAAGGGCGCGTTTATTTGGATGATGTGGACATCACTTCTTTGCCCATGTATCGCCGTGCTCAGCGTGGTATTGGTTATTTGCCCCAAGAACCTTCGGTGTTTAGAAAATTGACGGTAGAGGATAACATCAAGGCGGTTTTAGAGATGACGAAACTTTCTAAAGCAGACCAAAAAGAGAAATTGGAAAGCTTGATTGAGGAGTTTAGGTTAGAAAAAGTGCGTAAAAGCAATGGCGATACGCTTTCAGGAGGAGAACGTCGGCGCACGGAAATCGCACGTGCCCTAGCTACAAATCCCAAATTTATCTTATTGGATGAACCTTTTGCAGGAATTGATCCGATTGCCGTAGAAGATATTCAGTACATTGTCGCCAAACTAAAAACCAAAAATATTGGAATCTTAATTACAGATCATAATGTGCAAGAAACATTATCCATAACCGATCGGGCGTATTTGATGTTTGAAGGAAGTATTCTAAAAGCTGGAACGGCAGAAGAGTTGGCGGCAGACGAAATGGTTCGGAAGGTATACTTAGGGCAAAGTTTTGTGTTGAAAAGAAAAATTATTAATGTTGATGACCATAAATAACAAAATTTCAGGCAACTGGCAACCGCTGAAAAAGATAAGCCGGTGGAGTATGCTGTGTGGCTTAGTTTTTAGCTTGCACCTAAGTTGTGGAACGGATGAATTTGCCGCAGCGGCAAAAAACAAGGTGAGAGTAGATACGTTAACCAACAACCAGATCGTAGCACTCAGTCCTATTTTGGATAGTCTTTGTCTTTCCAAAAAAGATTCCATGATTCGATTAGCAGTAGATTCGATTATGCCTATTCGAATTCGAGAAATTGAAGAAATGTTAGCCAATTAGATTTGTCTTAGTACTTAAGGTCTATTTGAGCAATAAAACGACTAAAGAATCAACTTAAATAGTTGCTCTCGGCAACTTAAAAAAACGAAACGATGCTACGATTTAATTCAATCTGTTTTTGTATACTCTTTAGCTTGCTGTTGCTGGCCTGCAAAAAGAAAAAGCAGCGAAACTTACCTACCGTCGAGGAGCTTATTGCTCAAAATTTAGAGCAGTTTAAAAAAGAAAGAGCCAAAGAGTGCTTTGATGGAGTGCTCAAAGAAGCAAATCGTATCGTAGACTCGACCTTACTCGCCAATGCAAAAAACAAAAAGGTTTTCTCGGTAATTAAGCCTCCAATACCCGACAAACCAATTAAACCGGATCCGTTACCACCAATTGACTCCGCCGAAGTCAAACCCATTTTGGACTTGATGCCTGCCGAAGAGCATCGCCCCGTAGAAGATAGTATAGAGCAAGCTACCGAAACATTAATGGATGCTGAAAGTTTGCCCAAACCCGACAGTCTTCCACCAAAACAAAAAGGCGAGGACTTCTAAGTTCTATTCTACCGCAGTATTCGATGCTTCCATTACTTTTGCATAATATTTTTCGAGCCGTTCATTGATCTTAGTAACTCGCGTGACAATATTGATTTGATTAATAGAACGATTGGTAAACATACTTAGGAAGCGTTGTCCCCAAGTTCGGAGCTTCATGTAGTAGGGAAAAGGTTTCGTCAAATCTTGTAATTGGTCGTCCATGAAAACAAAAGCTTCTACACCACTCGTTTCTTTGGGGTCCGTACTGCCATAGCGCAACACACAAAAACTTCTATTGTCGAGGGAAATGGAAGGATCAACGTTAAGATTTTTGTCTAGAAAATAACCTTTTTGTACCTTTTTTTTAAGCGAAATACTAGCGGTGTCGTACATAAATAGAACCTCAGAGAACTGGTAAACTTCCGAAAAACTATAATAAACCTTAGTATTGAAGCCTTTTATTTCTGAAACAGTTTCGTGTAATTTTTTTTGTAAACCTTCTTTGGTTTGAGCCGTAACGTCTGGGTGGTTGAGTAGACGATTGAGTTCTTTAATCTTATTATTTTTACTCGTCAAGCGAATGACTAGTACGCCGTCTTTGAGCTTTTGAATATTATTGGCAGATCTTTCGGCGGGATTTTGTTGTGCCGTTAAATTGGTTACAAATAATAGTGTAAACCAGCATAAAAAAATAGATTTGTAATTAATTACCATGTGTTGCGTTAATTTTTGGTTAAAATAGGTATTTTCCAGATATTTATCTTCAATATGAATGTAACTTAGGTCTCCTTTTTAGAGAAAATAAAGGATATGTACTTCATACATCGTGTATTGAGTGGCAAAGAGGCTGCTCGAAAGATGGTGCAAGTTAATCAGTGAGTTAATTTGTATTACTACTTAAGTAGTGCTATCCGCTAATAATTAGAACGAGTGATTGGGACTCGATCCTAAAATTTTTATAAAATACGATTAAGATATATGCAAGAATCGATTGACATTGAAGCACTGAATCAACAAATTTATTTAGAAAGTGCTTTCCTCGAAGAATTAAATGCAGAAGCTAGTAAAGTTATTGTCGGTCAAGAGCAAATGATGGAAAGATTACTCCTCGGTTTGTTAGCTGGAGGACACGTCTTATTAGAAGGTCTGCCTGGTTTAGCCAAAACCTTAGCCATCAATACCTTGTCGAAAGCCATCAATGCAGATTTTAGCAGAATCCAGTTTACGCCCGATTTGCTTCCGGCCGATATCATCGGTACGATGATCTATAATCCAAGTCAAAACGAATTTACCGTCAAAAAAGGCCCTATTTTTGCCAATTTTGTACTCGCAGATGAGATCAATCGTGCACCCGCAAAAGTCCAAAGTGCTTTGCTCGAAGCCATGCAGGAAAGACAGGTAACCATTGGGAACGATACGTTTCCATTACAAGAGCCTTTCTTAGTTTTAGCTACGCAAAATCCTATTGAACAAGAAGGAACGTACACTTTGCCCGAAGCACAAGTAGATCGGTTTATGCTGAAAGTGAAAATTTCTTACCCAAACAAGGAAGAAGAACGAGAAATTATTCGTCGAAATATGCGAGGTACTTCCGTAGAGCAAGTACGTGCAGTAATAGAACCCGCAACGATTATAAAAGCGAGAAAAACAGTTCGTAAAGTTTATATGGACGAAAAAATAGAACGCTACATTCTAGATATCGTTTTTGCAACGCGTGCCCCACAAGATTACGGCTTAGCAGATATTGCGCCCTTAATCAACTATGGTGGTTCTCCCCGAGCAAGTATTAATCTTGCCTTAGCCTCAAAAGCTTACGCCTTTATCAAACGCCGGGGATACGTTATTCCAGAAGATGTTCGTAATATTTGCCACGATGTACTTCGCCACAGAATCGGCTTAACGTACGAGGCAGAAGCAGAAAATATTACTCAAGAAGATATTATTAATCGTGTACTCAATACAATTGAAGTCCCTTAAAGCTAGTTAGGCTAGTTAGAAAGATTAATCAATATAGGTAAAAACGAAGTCGGCAGTAAGCTGAAACTTCGTTTAGGTGTAATTTGAATTATGATGAGTAGAATATTAATTATCGGTCTCCTTTTTAGCATATGCTTTTCGCCTGCTTTAGTTGCTCAAAAAATAGTCATTGAGGATCGAATTTTCGACCTTTTTGAAAATCCAGAAAAAATTAAGTGGTTAAAGCATTTTCGAGGTAGAATGAATGATCTCAACGACATTGGCATTACCTTGGCTTATGATGGAACCAATTGCAAGGGCATTTTTTCTTATTTGCGTAGCAAAGAAGCGTTCCGCCTAGTCGGCGTTTTAAAAAATGAAGTATTGCATTTGCAAGAAGTTGATCAAAATGGCGCCCTTTCCGGTTATATCAAGGCAGAACTTTCGGATCAGTCGATCAAAGGGACTTGGAGCAATTACAATTATACGGTAGGCAATACCCTAGAATTGGAACAAATACCAGAAGCGGTGCAATTGCCTTCTTACTGCGGAGATAATAAATGGATTCGAAAATATCAGGGTTTTCTCAAAAAAGAAGGCCTAGAGTTGATTCTGCAAAAAGATAACGACCAAGAACTCAAAGGTATCGCTTTCTTTCAACGAGATCAGGAGAGTTTCTTACTCAAAGGTAGTTTAACCGATCAGGGATTTGTTGTCAGGTTAAGCGATGTTAATGAGAAATTACGAGGAAGCATCCGAGGAAAAATTGTCGATGATCAAATTGTCGAGAGTAGTTATGAAAGTCCAGTAGGCTTGCAGTCTCCGCTGCAATTTACACTTAAAGAAAACCTGAATGTCGCTTGTGTGGAATACGCAGATTATATGGTGAGCTACGATCTTACTTTTCCCAAAACTAAATATGCGAGTTTTAATAGTTGGATCGAAAAAGAAACGGGGCGTTGGATTAAAGATTGCCAAGCACACGCTAAGAAAATCAAAAAACGACATACGAGTAACCTCGCACCACTTCGTGCAAGCTTGAGAGCCTACGGCTGGTGCAACGTCGATATGATTTCGGATCGTTTGATTAGTGGGCAATTGACCTTTATGAATACTTGGTCGCAAGCCGAAGAAGGGAAAAGCATTAATTACGATTTGGAGAAGGCTAAAGAAATTAAACTAAAGGATATTTTCAAAAAAGAGTTCGACCAGAAAAAAGTCATTCAAAATTACATTAATAAAGCGATTAATAAACATAAAAGATACCGAGATTACGAGTTTAGAAAATGGTTGGCAGCAGAAGATTTCCCCTATTTTACCCTACGGACAGAAGGGATTAGTTTCGCCACCGATTTTAATATGCTGTACGGACAACAACAAGTTGTCATTCCGTATTTGCAACTGAAAAAATATTTAAAACCAAATAGTCCAATTGCACATTTAATTCCTTAGCAGCAATAATATGGAAACCAGCGAACTACTCAAAAAGGTCAGAAAGATAGAAATCAAAACGAAAGGTTTGAGCAAACATATCTTTTCGGGAGAGTACCACAGTGCTTTTAAGGGAAGAGGAATGTCGTTTAGTGAAGTGCGAGATTATCAATACGGTGACGATGTACGAAACATCGACTGGAACGTTACGGCAAGAATGAATACTCCGCACGTGAAAGTATTTGAAGAGGAAAGAGAAATGACAGTTATGTTGCTCATCGACATGAGTGGTTCTGCTTTCTTTGGAACGGTAGACCAGATGAAAAACGAATTGCTGACGGAAATCTGTGCCGTTTTAGCCTTTTCGGCAATTAATAATAATGATAAAGTTGGCGTCCTATTTTTCTCAGAAAAGGTTGAAAAATTTATTCCTCCCAAAAAAGGGAAACAACATATTTTGCGCATTATTCGAGAGTTGATTAATTTTGAACCGGAGGCTAGTGGAACGGATTTGGGGAAGGCGCTAGAATATTTTAATAATATCATTAAAAAAAGAAGTACCTGTTTTATCTTATCAGATTTTCTCACGAAAGGTTACGAAAATGCACTAAGAATTGCCAAACGAAGACACGATATGATTGGCGTGCATTTGTTTGATCCTCGGGAAGAGGTTTTGCCATCCGTCGGACTAATTCGAGCCGTAGATGCAGAAACAGGAGCGTACGCGTGGATCGATTCTTCCTTGAGTAGCGTACGAGAAAATTATCAAAAAAGCTTTACGGATAATTACAATTACTTTAAATCGACCTTCGTGAAATGTGGTGCAGATACCCTAAGTATTCGTACGGATGAGCCTTACGTTAATGCATTATTGAAATTCTTTAAACGACGGGCAAAATAAAAACTACAGTGGTGCACAATAGATGTATCCTTATTTAAAATTTAGATAAATTCAATGATACGACAATTACTATTACTGCTTCTTTTTTCAGTTTTGTATGTTCAAAGCTGGGGACAAGCTGAACTGAGTTATCAACTTGGGAAAGATAGTATTTTTATTGGAGATCAAGTCGAGTTGCAAATTCAAGTGAAACTAGATCCTGGTGTGTCGCTGACGGCGCTGGATTTATCACTGTGGGATTCCATCCCCGTTTTGTTGGATGTTGATGCCATTATGCGCGGCGATACCAATCCGGCTCCTAGGGTGGCAGGACAGGATTTTGAATGGATAGATTATGGAGATTGGGACATCGCTGCCAATCAAAAGCGCATTCTTGCCGAAAAATTGTCGTGGAAAAAAGGACCCAATAACACGCTAGAAAATACAGTGCGCTTTACCCTTTGGAAAGAAGGCGTTTATGCTTTACCTAAATTTGAGCTGTCTTATCAACAAGGAAGTCAAGAACGAATATTGCGTTCACAAGCTAGAGAAGCGCTAATTCTAACCGTTTTTTCTCCACTTTTTTCCCTCCAACAACCAATTGATTCTTTACCATTAGCGGAAGTCAAACCGATCTTAGCGGAAGCTAAAACTTGGGAGGATTATTTATTACACATCGTTTCCGCACTTGTCTTTTTATTGGTTTTTGCAATTGGCTATTTTTACCTTCGTCGCAAAGCGAAGCAAGAAGCGCTCCCAGATCCTCCCGTTACGGTACCGGCTCACGAATATGCTTTGCAAGAATTGAAGCAATTAGCAGAAAATAAATTGTGGCAACGTGGAGAGGTAAAAGCGTACCAATCAGAATTGACTTATATCCTTAGAAATTACCTAGAACATCGCTACGATATTCCCGCACTCGAATCTACGACGGATGCATTATTGTTCAAATTGAAAACAGAGAATTTTACCGTAACACAAAAGGAAAACCTGCGAGAGATTTTGCAAGTGGCCGACTTAGTGAAGTTTGCCAAAGCACAACCCGCCGTAGATGTGAATACCAAAGTAATGCAATCTGCGGAAAGCTTTATTCGAGATACTCAGGTTGCGACGGTAATGGTGGCGATTCATAAAGACGGAACCATCACGAAAGTGCAAGAACCCTCAGCAGAAGAGGAGCAGGTTAATCCGTTGGATGTACCAGAAAACCTTGGAGGCGTTTCCGAACGAGGATTAGCCCACTTGATCGACTTTGCGTGTTTACTGCTGGTGTCGTATCTGATTTTCTTGGGCTCAGGGTTGTTGTCTCCGGGAGCATTGGTAAGTAATAGTGCATATATCTTTTGGGCTTTGGTGGTGTTGGGCATCAACGTACTTTACTTTCCTTTATTGGAAACTAAACTGGGCGGAACTATAGGAAAACTGTTTCTTGGATTGGCCGTGCGAAACGTAGAAAATGAGTCCATCGCTTTTGGAAAAGCTTGGGAGCGGATCGCGCACAAAAGTAAAAACATAGTTTCCTTGTTAGGACTTTTAAGAAAAGGACAGCAAGATAGACTACTGGCTCACGATAAAATAACAGCAACGCGAGTTGTAAAAAAAGCAAAAGTTTGAGTTCGATTTTTAGAAATATTGATTTTGTAAATCCAGAATTTTTCTTCTTACTGCTACTAATTCCTTTAGTAGGGATTTGGTATTTCTTGCGCCACCAGCGCCACTTCCCAACCATTAAAATGTCTTCCTTGCAAGCTTTTGCAGGCGCGGATGCATGGCGCGGAAAATTGCGCGTGATCTTACCGATTTTAAGAGCACTTTGTTTCGCCGCGTTAGTCATCGTATTAGCCCGACCACAAAAAACTTTAAAAGAAGAGATCGTTAAAGCGGAAGGAATCGACATTGCGTTGGTCATTGATTTATCAAGTAGTATGCTGGCACAAGATTTTACGCCGGATCGCTTGGAAGTGAGTAAGAAAGTTGCTTCAGAGTTTGTGGACAAACGAGAACACGATCGAGTCGGTTTAGCTGTATTTGCGGGAGAAGCCTTTACGCAGTGTCCTTTGACCACCGACCATCGTGTAGTCAAAGACTTTTTAAAAGGCTTGCGTTGTGGAATTTTAGAGGATGGAACTGCGATTGGAATGGGACTCGCCACCGCAGTTAATCGACTCAAAGAAAGCAAGTCGGATAGCAAAGTAGTTATCCTCCTGACCGATGGAGTGAATAATTCTGGATACGTCAAACCAGAAACGGCAGCAGAAATTGCGAAAGAATTTAATGTTAAAGTATATACCATTGGCGTAGGAAGTACGGGAGATGCTCTAGCACCGGTAAGTAGAAGAAGTGATGGTCGTTATATCTTTGGGCTTGCTCCCGTAGAAATTGACGAAGCATTGCTAAAAGAAATTGCAGAATCTACGGGAGGTCGTTATTATCGCGCTACTTCCGAAAAAGCATTGGAAGAAATCTATACGGCAATTGATCGATTGGAGAAAACCGAAATCGAGGTGAGCACGGTCAAACGCTACAGCGAAGAATTTGCACCATTTTTACTTTTTGCCTTACTTTGCCTCAGCTTAGAAATTGTATTGCGTTATACTTTATTTAGAACGATACCTTAATTTAATTTCCTTATGTTTCGATTTGAACACATAGATCATTTATACGCTTTGTTGGGCTTGCCCATCCTGATCTTGCTGTTTGTATCAATGTGGTACGCTCGAAAACGAGCGATTCAACAATTTGGTAATTCGCAGGTGATGCAGCGCTTAATGCCGCAGCTGTCGAAGTACAAGCACGCCGTAAAGTTTACTTTTTTACTGTTGGCGCTCGTGGCGTTGACCGTTGCTTGGGCAAATCCACAATGGGGAACAAAACGGGAGAAGGTGAAGCGTAAAAGTGTTGATGTTTTTATTGCGCTTGATATTTCACAGAGTATGTTGGCACAAGATATTCGCCCTAACCGCATGGAACGTGCCCGGAAATTTGCCCAGAAACTGATTGAAGGATTGAAAGGTGAGCGAATCGGTACCATTATCTTTGCCGGAAATGCTTATTTACAAATGCCTTTAACGACGGATTATTCGGCGGCACTCATGTTCATCAAAAGTGCAAATCCTAAAATGGCTCCTTCGCAAGGAACCGCGATTGGAGAAGCAATTAATTTGGCGGAGCAATCTTTCGAAGAAGATAATAAACACCACAAAGCTTTAGTATTAATTTCAGATGGAGAAAATCACCAGCAGGAAAGTCTAGATCGAGCAACCGAAGCGCACGAAAATGGCTTGCTGATCTTTACGGTTGGTGTGGGTACGCCGGAAGGAGGCTACATTCCCGCAGGCATTCAAGGGCGCAACGATTACAAGCGAGATCAACAAGGTAACTTAGTCCGAAGTTATTTGAATGAGACAATGTTGAGTGATTTGGCACAGCAAGGTGGTGGTTCGTATTTTAACCTAGAGCAAGGAGATCAAATTATCGAAGCCTTGAAAACGCAAATTGATCAAGTTGAGAAAAGAGAATTTGAGCAGCGCGTCTTCGACGAATACGAAAGTTACTTCCAGTATTTTGCCGCACTCGGCTTATTGTTTATTATAATTGAATTTTTAATCTCCTATCGCACCAGTCGGTGGATGGAAGGGAAAGATATTTTTTAATAAAAAGGCATGAAACAAAAAACTAAAATTATCTTGGGATTTCTTCTTTGCTGGTTAGGTACTACGGTGACGCTGGAGGCACAGTCTACCCATCGTTTACTTCGCAAAGGAAACGAACGGTACGAAGAAAAGCATTTTAACCAAGCGGAAGAAAACTACCGGAAGGCTTTAGAAAAAAAGAAAAATTCTGTCAAAGGAAGTTATAACCTTGGTAACGCGATTTATCAGCAAGGAAGACACGAGGAGGCGATCAAGCATTACGAAGCTGCCATTCAAAGCACTAAAGATCAAGCGCTCAAAGGGAACGCTTTTCATAATCTTGGCAATGCTTTGTATAACACCAATGAATTTGAAAAAAGTATTGAAGCCTATAAAAATGCGCTGCGCATCAATCCGAAAGATGAAGGAACACGCCAAAACCTAGCGATGGCAATGCATAAATTACGCCAGCAACAACAACAGCAACAGCAGCAAAAAGATCAGGAGCAGGAACAAAAAGAGCAGCAAGAAGAACAAGATCAACAGGATCAACAGCAGCAAGATCAACAGGATCAGCAACAGCAACAAGACCAACAACAGCAAGAACAAAAAGAGCAGCAGGATCAACAACAGCAAAATAAAGAGCCAGAAGAAAAAGAGATTGACCAAGAGCAGCCACAAGAACAAAAAGCAGAGGCGCGCCAACTCAATAAGGAAGAAGCAAAAAAGCTGTTGAAGATCATGGAAGACGAGGAGAGAAAAGTTCAAGAAAAATTAAAACGTTCTAAAACAAAACGTTCTAAATCAGATAAAGACTGGTAAGTGCTCATACAAATTAATCAGGGATTGAATTTGTTTTGGTACTCAAGTATTTCAAATTATTAGTTGACTTAATTTTGCAACCTACTTAATTTTAAACTTACGCTAAATCTTATCTTATGAAAGTATTAAAATTGATAAGTTTTCTACTTTTATCGTGGAACTATCTAGCTGCGCAGACACCTAATTTCTCCGTAGCGCTAAGTACGGATTCTTTATTGTTTGGGAATTACGTAGAAGTTAAATTTACCATTGAAAACGCGTCAACCAAACATTTTGATGCACCTGAATTTGTTGGCTTTGATGTGATTTCTGGCCCGAATGTATCGTCTAGCTATAGTGTTGTTAATGGAACGGTTTCGCAAACGGCGAGTTACACGTACTATTTGCAACCTCGGAACGAAGGAAGTATTTTTATTCCCGCCGCGACGGTTGATTTGGGAGAACAAATTTTAGAAACCGAACCCGTAGAACTAATGGTTTATCCCAATCCGGATGGTATCATTCAAAAACCAAAACAGGAACGTCGAAGGCTTAATTTTTTCGAAGATTTCAATGATATTAAACCTCAGCCTCGGAAAAAAATGAAAAAGAAACGCAAGACGTATCGCTTGTAAGCTTTTGATTGAAATTGTAAAAAGATGTTAAAGAAATTTTTTCTAGTCGCTACTTATTGTTGTTTTACCTTAATTGCCCTCGCGCAATCAACACCTGCTTTTGAAGCTACGACCAACGCAAAACAGGTCGTAGAAAATGGCGATTTCGAAGTTTCCTTTACGATTACGAATGCTGATGGAACAGGCTTTCAGCCTCCAAAGTTTGATGGTTTCCGAGTCGTTGGCGGCCCTAATCGCTCCTCGCAAGCTACAATCATCAATGGTCAAGCTACTCGAAAATTGACGTATTATTATACGCTCATGGCCACTAAACCCGGAAAGTATACGATCGGATCTGCTTCGATTAAAATTGGTGGAAAACAAGTCAAAACAGCGCCCCTAGAGATTGAAGTGCTCAAAGCAAAAGACCTCAAAGAAGGTGAGAAAGTGGCTTCCTTTTTTGTCAAAGCGGAGGTAAATACAACGAATGCTCGTGTGGGACAGCAAATTAGTTTGGATTATAAATTGTACACAACGGTGCGCGTAGAGTCGAGCAGCATTTTGTACGAACCAGAATATAAAGGTTTTTTTACCGAAGACGTTAACCGCTTCAGTGGACAATACGTCTCAGAAGTCATCGACGGCGTACAGTATAGTACGAAAATTTTGAAAAGAATTGCTTTGTTTCCCCAACAGGCAGGCTTACTAAAAATTGAACCGATGGCTTTGCAACTTGGTGTGGCGAGTTCGAATCAACCAGAACGGCGCAGTTTCTTTTTTACGCCACGCTTGGATCGACATTCCGTGCAAACCAACGAGCTGGAAATTAATGTCCTCGATTTACCTGCGAATCCTCCAGCTAGTTTTACGGGTGCCGTTGGGAAATATACCATGCAAGCAGGCGTCGATAAAGTTTCGTTGACAACGGACGATGCGATTTCGTTGAAAATGGCGATTGTAGGAAATGGTGACCTAAAGCAAGTACTGGCTCCTCAACTAGAACTGACCGACAGCATTGAAGTATACGAACCGAAAGTATTAGGAGAAAATACGGCGGATCAACGTGGTGAAATTACCGGAAAAAAAGTTGTCGAGTATTTACTTTTACCAAGATTTAAAGGAAATTATAAAATTCAACCTAGCTTTACTTATTTTGATACAGATAGTTCTAAGTTTATCACCTTACGCTCGCAAGTATTTGATGTGAATGTACGACAAGGTCTAAACAAAAGAAGTACGATTAATCGACCAACGGCGACGGTGCCCAAAGATATTCGAGGATTAAAGACGGCCCCCAACTTGTACCAAAAAGGTACTGGTTTCTGGGCTTCCCCCATTTTTTATGGACTCTTCGTACTTCCTTTTGTCTTACTCGCAGGAGTTTTCTTCTCGCGGCAACAAGCCTTAAAGCGGGCGGGAATGGATCAGCAAGTTTTGAAAAGTGAATCGGCAAGTAAGGTGGCTCAAGCGGGTTTGGCTACGGCCAAAACGTACATGGATCAAGCTAACAGCAAATCTTTTTACGACGAAGTATCAAGAGCTGCTTTGGGTTACGTTTGTGACAAACTCAATATTCCCGTAGCGGAATTGAGTAAGGAAAACGTACAAGAGCAGTTACAAAGCTTAGCCGTTAACGAAGAAAGTATTACGCGTTTTATGAAAATCCTACAAACTTGCGAAATGGCGCTGTTTGCAGGAAAGGATAATGCTGCGGCAATGCAAGAAACTTACGGGACTGCCATTCAGGTGATTACCCAAATTGAAGAAGAAATTAGTAGCTCAAAGACGGAATAAAGCATCGGTCTGCTTGAGACCAGGAAGTTTAGTACTTAACTTTAACAATTCCTTAATAACTTTGGCATCATTCTTATCGTTTAACTCTTAAGAACTGCTGTTTCATCAGCTTATCAGCTTATCTCAGGGATTTTTTACCCTAGCGGATAATATTACTGTACGATATCAACGATTATCAAAAATATTTAATTTAAAAAAAAATGAAAAAAATCATACTTGGTGTACTATTCACCTGTGCGCTGTTGAGTTATTTGCCAGCCCAAACTTTGGGTGGATTTCTCAAAAAAGCAGAATCTAAAGTCTTAGGTAAAGACGTAAAATTATCAAAGGAAGAAATTGGGGAAGGTTTGAAAGAAGCCTTAAATGAAGGTGTGGGAAAAGCAGTATCTTTTCTTTCTGCTGAAAATGGTTACTACGAAAGTCCTTACAAAATCTTATTGCCAAAAGAAGCGCAACAGGTGATTGCTAAGGTTAAAAATGTACCCGGTTTTGGAGACGTTGAGGAGAAGATGAACAAATTGGTTAACCGGGCGGCGGAAGATGCAGCCACGAAAGCAAAACCTATTTTTGTGCAAGCGATCAAGCAAATGAGCTTCAAAGATGCGATGAATATCTTGATGGGCGAAAAAAATGCGGCGACGCAGTATTTAGATAAAACGACTCGCAAGAATCTATTCAGTGCTTTTATGCCTGTGATTCAAACTTCTTTAGATAAAGTAAAAGCGAGAGAATATTGGCGAACGGTAGTGCAAGCGCATAATAAACTTCCTTTTGTAAAAGATGTTACGCCTGAATTAGATGCTTACGTTACGACGAATGCCTTGAATGGTATGTTTCAATTAGTGGAAAAGAAAGAATTGGATATTCGAGGAAATCAAGCTTCTCGAACAACGGATTTGTTGACGAAAGTTTTTGCACAGCAAGATTAATAGCATAACGCACTCGCGAATAAGCTAGAACGCCGAAGGTCGAATAACAGGAATGTTATTCGACCTTCGTAGTGTAACGATGTTACAGTATACTTAAATTACAAACTACTAAATCGGATTCTATTTTTTAGTTTAAAATTCTACGACGGTACCTTTCCCGATGCTATAGCGATCACAAAATCCGGCATTCACTTCAATTACATATTGAGCCGGAGCTTCGGAAGGCAATGACTTATCTGATTTGGGAGTTGTATATTTTTGAATAGAAACGATCTCTTTATTACTATTGACATAAATGATATCCAAGGGAATAAAGGTATTTCTCATCCAAAAGCTGCGTGGTTCTTCTTGTGGAAAAACGAAAAGCATCCCTTGGTTTTCTCCCATCTTTGTTCGATACATCAACCCTTGCCGAATCTCTTCGGTTTGATCTACAATTTCAATATCAATTTGCTGTGCAATTTTGTCGTTGACTCTAAAGGTCAGTTGTCCTTCTTTTTTAAAAGGAGGTTCCGCATTAGCGTTATTCTTGGTCGCTGCTTGGCTACTCGAGCTCTTGCTCGGGGCGGCTGCGCCAAATCCACCAGGACGGGTAAAAACCATGCTGGCTAAAAATAGGACGGCTAAGAAAATAGCAATAATGCTACCCCAGGACCAACGTAATTTTTTGCCCCCTACTTTTTTGGGAGGACTCGCTTTTTTGTTTCTTCTGTTACTCATAAACTATTATTTAATCAAACATAGTCATAAAATGTGCCGATTCTGCTCCGTGCGGTATTCGCTTAATCGTCTAAGTCTTCTGCCTCTTCATCTCGGAGCGAATTTAAAGGGACATTATCTTGTACAAAATTACACCAAGGACAATGTTTTTCTCCACAACCTTCGTAGAAATCTTGCTGCATAATTTTTTCGTAGCTATCCTTAATCAAGGCTTTTACGATTTGTACATCTTCAACTTGGTAGGTAATATTTTTCCGCGAAAATTGGCCGGTACGATCGGGCTCTAAGTAAGCAATTTCTCCCGAGCTAGCTTGTAGTTTTCCTTGCTTATGGTGCTCAAAAAGAATTTTGTAGAAGACCAATTGCCGCCAATATAAGCCACCCATTGGATTTTTTGGTGTAGGTCTGCGAATTTTTGCAGCGTCCATACTTCCCGTTTTATAATCTACCATGTGTACCGCCTGTTCTCCGAGTAAATCTACTTTGTCAATCGTGCCCGTAAGCGGAACGCCTTCTACTTCTACGTTGCGAATGGTGTACTCTGGTAAAATGGTCGTTGGCCAACGGTGAATATTTTCTTGGTAAAAAAGCTTGAGGTTCGTTTGTCCCATCAAACGTCTTCGTTCGTATTCTTTTTTGGTGAGATTATAACTTTGTCGCTTGAGGTCTTTTTCGAAGAAAAGCACAAAATCGTCGATGCTCGGAAATTCCTTTTCCGGAGAAAGTAGCATTTTGTCAAACAACTTTTTGAGGGCGTAATGCATGGCAATGCCGTAACTGGCGGCTTCGCTCGTCGTACTCGGAATGCGCAATACATTTTGATAATAAAAACTCAAAGGACAACGCAGAAAACGATTGAGACTGGAAATACTTAAGGTGAAACCTTCGAGTAACTCAGCAATAACTGCACGATCTGCGGACGGAATGCGCGGTTTTTGCATTTCCGTCAAGGCAAGAATTTGTGCTGCTGCGAGTTGCGTTTCTCCGAGCTGAGTGGCTTGTACGGCTAGTCCTTCTCCTTGCATCAATTCATCCAAATAACGCGTGCGTTCTAAACGTTTTCCTTGGCGATTTTTTTCACTAAAAGAAAGTTGTAAAAAAGATTTTGCGCGCGTCATTGCTACGTAGAATAGGCGCCGTCGAGATTCCATTGCATCTTCTTCTCCCGAAAGGCTCAAGGTATCTGGCAAGGGGAAAGCATAGGTGCTCTGATTTTTAGCAGGCTCCCATTGATCCTTGACGCAATCTAATAAAAAGACGTATTCAAATTCTAAGCCTTTTGCGCTGTGTGCCGTACTCAGCTGTACGCCTTTGGCAATACTAATATTTTGTTGGATGCGAATCGCTAAACGATTGCTATCCATATTATTAAAAATTTGTAAAAGTCGGTTGAGTTTAATTCTTGGGTTTCGATCTGCTTCGCGTTGTACAAACTCAAAGAAACTATTGATGACTTGGATGAGCCAAATTTTTTCTTCCTGCTGAATGAGGTGTGCTAAAAGACCACTGCGATTGATTAATCGCTCGATGAAAACGATTAGGGTACAATTGCCATAATCGCTAATGAGTTGTGGTAGCAATGCTGCAAACTTAAAAATGGGGTCAGGGTTTGCAAAATTAAGCTTTTCGAGTTGAGCCTTGTTGACTAAAGTATCTCGCCAAGTTACTGGTTTTTGTGCTAATGCTTGTCGCGCGATGTAGGAACTCAAACTCGCTAAGTCATTGGCTTCAATCTTTAGAAAATCAAAATGCATGATTTTAAATAGCGCGTGTTCTCCCGTATACGGTGCTTCGTATTCTTGGTAAATATATTCCAAGAGTAAACGAATATTTTGAATTAAGGGTAAGTCTAGAATGTTGACCCAACGTTTTGTGGTATAAGGAATTGCTTTTTTCTGTAGTAAGGTCAACAAGTATTTCACTTGCTTGTGTTTTGCGTAGAGAATCGCAATGTTTTCTAAGGGAACACCTTTGGCACGTAGCTGTTCGATTTGCTCAATAATGGCAACGTCCTCTTGAAGTCGATTGGGGAATTGTAAAATGCTTGGCTTAGGTGCATCAGCGGGCAGATGATGATTGCTTGCCGTTAGATTTTTGTCGATGTTAGGAAGCGTATTGATAATTCGCTTGCTATTTTGATCAATTAGTGTTTTAGAACTATCGAGAATACTTTGTGTCGAGCGGTAATTGTTTTTAAGAATGATGAGTTGTAAATCCGCTTTAAACTGTTCGTGGAAATCCAATAAGTTTTTTAGTCGCGCTCCTTGAAATTCGAAGATTGATTGATCATCATCTCCGACGATAAAAACATTAGGATTAACCCAATAGTCGATGAGTTGATGGATAATATTATTTTGGGCACCGTTGGTATCTTGGTATTCATCTACTAAGAAATAAAGATACTGTTCTTGGTACTTTCGTCGTAAGGCTTCGTGCTCTTCAAAAGCCCGTAAAACCCACAGAATCATATCGTCAAAATCGTAGCGACGGGCGTTGTACATCAGATCCTGAAAACGTTCGAATAGCTTGGCTGCTGCGCGGAGGCGTTCCATCCGTTCGTGCGTATCGTCGATCTTCCATTTTTTGAGATCTCCTTTGTTGAACTCTTTTGTTTTTCGTTGGTAAATATATTCGGGGCGCATTGGTAAACTAGCCAGATAAGCGTCAATTTTTTCGTTGACAAAGGCAATGGACCAATCTTCCGTTTTGATCAGCCCAAAAAGGTTATAGAGTTGGTTTTCATAAAAATAAGGATCTCTTTTTCCGCGTTTTAGCGGATGATCGATTGGGAGTTCGTCGATTAGTTTGCGAATTAACTCCACCCGTTCTAATTCAGATAAGGCTTCGAGGTCGTGTCGCCCGAATAGCTCCATATTATCCTGAATAATGGTATTGCAAAAAGAGTGGAAAGTATAAATATGTACGCGGTGTGCCTCCGGACCAATAAAAGATAAAAGCCTTTCACGCATGGCGTGGACGCCCGCATCGGTAAAGGTTAAGCATAAGATATTGTGTGCTTGCGTATCCGTTTTTAGTAAAATATTTCCTACTCTTGCCGCCAGAATGTGTGTTTTTCCGGTGCCTGGTCCAGCAATGACGAGGACAGGACCTTCAATTTTTTCGACGGCTTCTTGCTGGGCAGGGTTGAGTTGCTGCAAGGCTTTTTCGAAAAATTGATTATAAGTTTTGATGGTCTTATTCTTGTCCGGCATGGATGAAGTTTAATCGTAGCGATTGTCCTGAATTACTTATTTCCTCGTCTCGGAAAAATAAGCCTTTTTGCGCAAAGCGTAATAGTTTATGATGTATTTAATACTTTTTAATATAAATTATCGAACACTTTGAACCTGCCTTTTCGTCCTACTCTGCGTCGGCTCCTCGCCTTAATCCTTTTCAAGGATTAGACTCCGGGGCTTCCTTGATTAGGATGAAAATCCAACGCTCAAAATATTCACAGACTTAAATTACAAAGTATTTAATGAAGGAAGCAACTAAATTCTCCAGTCGCAAACCGTTAACGGAACTTTTAATCGGAACTTTAGCTCCACGCTTAATTAGTGGGAAAGAAGAACATTTTGATGATGGCTGAAAAAATCACAAAAATGAGTAACCGGTACGCCCAAAGATTAGCTTGTGGGTACTGAGAGGCTTTATTGGCCGTTACCCAACCTCCGATGCTTTGTCCGACGGCCATTGTCAAACCAACGTGCCAATCAATTAAGCCTTTCCACTGAAAAACGGCAATGATAATAATGGTATAAAGACCAACGGCAATCAGTTTGACGACGTTACTTTCGATGATACTATATTTGGCGACCAGCACCATAAAAGCAAGCATAAAGACCCCCATTCCCATTTGAATGAAACCACCGTAAAACCCGAGTGCAAAAAGTACGGGAGCCGCGATCCACAAACTAAGCTGAAAATCTTGATCCGTTTCTTTTAGCCAGCGTTTAGGTTTGACGAGCGTAACGATGAGCATGAGTACGATGAGTACCTTAAAAACGCTTTTAAATTGTGCATTATCCACTTGAACGGCAACGTAAACGCCGAGTAAAGCGCCTAGCATCATGATGAGGATGTAGTGCCAATTTTTTTTGAGGTCAAACTTTCCATTGCGATAAAAAGCGACGGATCCAGTAAAAGATTGGAAAAAGATACCAATACGATTAGTGCCATTGGCAACGTTTCCTGAGAGACCGAGGACTTCTGTCAAAATGGTGAGGGTAATAGCAGAACCATTTCCCGCCAAGGTATTGATGCATCCGGCTAAGAAGCCACCGACAATTACAATAAAGTATTGGTAGAGTTCCATAAAACTGGGTTAGACTAATCCTCGTGCTTAATGCTTTGACACAGCTCAACTAATATACCGTTTGCGGTTTTGGGATGAATGAAACAAACCCATTTGTTATCTGCTCCGCGCTTGGGTTTTTCGTTGAGTAAGCGAAACCCTTCGCTGGCTAAACGTTTCATTTCTGCCTCAATATCTTCCACTTCGAAAGCGATGTGGTGCATTCCTTCCCCTTTCTTAGCGATAAACTTAGCGATTGCACTATCCTCAGCGGTAGCTTCGAGTAATTCAATTTTGGAATCGGCCATTTGAAAAAAGGAAGTATTTACGTGTTCAGAAAGTACTTCTTCCATTTTATACGGTGCTTTGCCGAGTAATTTTTCGAATAACTGATTGCTCTGCGTTAAGTTTTTGACGGCGATGCCAATGTGTTCTATTTTTAGCATAATGATAGGAGTATTATTTTGCACGAAGATAAGTTTTATTGTGCAAATAGAAGCTGTAAGCGCCGAGGAGTTGTGATTAGGTAGCGGAGTAATACTACTAGGCATGTTGAAAATGCTAGGTTCCAGTACTGGCTGTCCGCTGATTTCAGGAAAGAGTAAGTGAGCTTTTGGAAGAACCCTTTTAGCGGGGATGACTTGTCCACTATTGTTAAAGCGTTGCGTGCGAGTACTTAAGCCCTTTTTTCTGGTGAGTGGCGAAAGTGGTGTTTGTGAAGCACAAAATCCTCAGATTGTTAAATTGATCTGTCTTGATTAGTATCATTTTGAGATATTTTCCGTACAAAATTACAAAGCAGATTATTTCCCCGATTTAACGATCAAATAGACGATACAATGTTTTTAAAAACCATATACACACTATTGTTCATTAGTATATGTTGTGCTATGTATCACCACGAAGACATTGACTGTTACTAAGAAATCGGAATTGTATTTTTCAATTTGATTAACAATGGACTGAAGTTTAATAAGAGCGAACAACCAATCGTTATCGTTCGACAGGATACGGATGTCTCTGACGATTTTTGGAAGTTTTCAGTGTCGGATAATGGGATTGGTATCGAGCAAGAATACCAGCAAAAGATTTTTGAAATTTTTCGACGGTTGCACCTAAAGTCAGATTACGAAGGAACTGGAATTGGATTGGCCATTTGCCAGAAAATTATAGAAAATCACGGTGGCAAAATTGGGTTGGACTCGATACCTAGCGAAGGTACTACCTTCTTTTTTACGATTAAAAAAGCACTGTATAAAAAAGAGGAAAAGGGAGGAAGTCCGGTTGCGTTTGCAGAGGAAACTCGATTAGATTTGAAGGATTGAGTTGTTGACTACCGTCGCAAGGAGTCTCTTGCGATTGACAAAAAATACAAAACGAAGGCATTTTAATTAGGTTTTTCATCATCGCTCATATGAGTGATGATGAAAAATTTGCTATTTAAGTAGGTTTTTTATCAACACAATAAATAGGTATCGGTAAGTTCAAAGCTCATAAGGGGATTCGAAAAGTTGTATTTGTTAGCGATTACATTTTGTAGTAGTTTTATTTCGGTGCCAAAATAGTGATGGAAATAATTTGTAACAAAAAAGAAGCATTTTTTTAAACAATGTTCTTTCAAGTTTACTTTTATTTTACTAACTTACGGATAGTTAAAAAATATAAGAGCTGTGGGCTAGAAATCTTCCCTTTTAAATTTCCTTGTTCCACTTACTCAATTAAATTTATAGATCAAACTTAGTATTCGTATTGTAGCGAATACTAGAGGTATTGCTATTTTTTAAATAAGCACTTTGTGGTGAATGATCACGGCTGGTGTTCGTATTTATGGTGTCACCGTAGTGCGATAGCAATGTGATTGCAAATGATAAAAAGCTAAATTAGATGAACACTAAAACAACTGGAATCCAATCTGGATGCGCTAACTCTTGGCGTTGGGTCTTATCTTCTTTCTTATTACTTACGGTATTGCTACCGATGGAAACAACCGCTCAGTTAGTTGGAGGTCGGGGTAACGGTCAATCTGCACCTTCCGCGGTGGGAGCTTCTTCGATTACTGCGGGAGGTTTTAGTGGAGATGTGAGTCTATTTACGGGAACGTATAATAGTTCCTATACGTTGGGTTCTGTAAGTACACCGTCAGGCTTAAGTTTTACGGCTTCTTTGAGTTATAGTTCAACCTTTAGTACGGGAGAAAATTTACCACATACCTCTGGGATTCCTTACGGAGAAGGTTGGAGTTTAGACTTGCCAATGATTAGTGTAAGTACGGAGACTTATAATAAGTA
>CALFBG010000346.1 GCA_937951685.1 uncultured Saprospiraceae bacterium
GTATGATTCATTGAGCGCAATGCGGTACCTCTGTAAATACGAGGTAGATGACCTGTTTTAGTTAAAACGTTAGCCGCAGCTGTTTCAAAGGCTAGTTTTATGGATTTACTAGCAGCAATGGCCGTATAGAAAAAATCGGCAAATTTGTAAGCTGTATCATCATTGATTGTATTAGAAGTTGCGATCACCGCAGGAATACCTAAATCCAATAATAGCGATACCTGTTGGCGAGTAGTACATCCATTTAAAAATACTAGTTTCAACGATTTTTGCTGAGCTAATTGTTGAGCAATACCTTGTGCAAAAGCAGATTGATCTCTTAAAATTAATTGTGTACTATTCGCATGACCAGCATAATGGAATACGCTAATTTGATGCTGATATTGCATTAAATAATGAGTGGTATTTTCAATACTTGCAAAAGGTTCTCTATGAATTTGAATTCGTTGCGCTTTAGCTGCGGGTGTTAATAAACGATATATGCTCTCGCTTTCTTTTTCAAGAGCGGGAAGTGGAGCTAGGGCGTTGTTCGCAAAAGATAGAAAAAACACTGGGAGGTTCATTGTATTACGTATTAGTGAAATATTTATAAGTACAAATATCTTTTATTTTCCATGAAAAAAAATACCTTGTTCTAAGGACTTTGAAGTACTTAGATTTAAGTAGGCGGATTTTTTATGGTTTCTAATTTTAAGTATAGATAGCCAAGGATTTACAAAAACAACAACAAGCCCGTTCTGATCACTCAAAACGGGCTTGTCACCAAAGAGAAAAACAGTGTCGCAAACTACTTCACCCCACCACTAACTTTCTTTCCGTCCTTGTATTCGTATTCCAATAAAATCTTCCCATCTTCGGAATATTGGACAAACTTCCCGTGCTGCTGGTTGTTCTTATAATGAATTTCCTTTTGTACTTGACCGGGCTTGGTCTTAAAGTAAGTTTTATAAACGCCATCGAGCTGACCGCGATTGTAGTGTGACTCTTCTTCGATTCGACTACCGAAAGCATATTTTACTTGCCGACCGTGTAGCTGATCATCCAAATAATTTTGGTGAACACTCACCTGACCACGATCATTAAATTCTAAATGAAAACCATTTTTTAATCCGTTGGTATAATTGGTCATCGTTTTCATCTTCCCATCACCATAATAAGTGTTCCACGAACCGAATTTTTTATTATCCAACAGCATTCCAGTTTCTTGTACGGCACCATCGTTGGTACCTACCTTGGTTGCTTGTTGCGCGTTAGTACCCGGTACGTCTACAACCGTAAAGCCCACTAAATTAGCACTCACCGGAGCTGCCGTCGGCGTATTTTGTTCGCCTCCACAAGCAAAAAAAACGAATAGGCTAAAACAAATTAATACATTTTTCATAAGCTAAGATTTAACTTTTGGTTTTGGAATTTGTAAACAACTTTAGTTACAAAAATAGGAAAAATGAAAAAATCATTCCAAGTCTTTCGCAGAATTTTTTTTTGGCAAAAATAGTAATTATTGATCAGCTTTGTTTTTCTCGTATCTAGCAAAAACTGCCGTAAGCTTTTCTTCTGCAAGCCCAATCTTCTTCGCTTGTAAAATTTCTTTTAGCTTAAAGTAACGGCGCAGTAGTTCCTCCTGCTGTGCAAGATCAGCCGTCGCTAAAATATCCGTTTGCCGTTGATACAAGCGATTTTTGACCGCCTCAGGATATTGATAATTGAAAATGTTATCGGTAGTTTGTACTAAATAAGCATTGACTTTTTCTTGCGCGGTGGGATTTGCTTCGAGGCTGTGTTTGACGGCCATTTGTTGCAAAGCGTACAATTGTGTAAGAGCTAAAAGACGTTTGCAGATTTCGGGATTCGCAATGGAATTGCAAGCCGTATTCGAAGCCGCAACGGTTGCTTCCAATTGTTGATCAAGTTGCTGATCTTGTGCATTTAGTTGCACGGTGCTTTTCGTAGTCAGTGCTAAATCTTGTGCTAAGGTACCAAGGAACTGGGTGAAACTATGGCGAATAAGCGCCTGTTCCGCTCGCAAATCATAGAGTTGTTGATCGTCTAATCGATCAAACTGCTGGACGTAGCGGGTAAGTTTTTCTTGGTATTGTAATATCGGTAATGCTTGTGCCTTCGTTAATTCGTCGGTGAGTTGAAGCTTTTGCCACCGTTCTTGACTAGCAGCGAGTACCGCTGCGTGATCTGCCTCGGTAAAGCTTAGCGCTTTTTGTAAGGCTTGGTTAATAGCTTTGGTAAGAACAGTTGATTGCTCAGCGGTTGTTGATTTTGGAGCATCACTAGCTTCGTCTTTGCATTGGAGGAAACAAAAACTGCAAAAGAGCAATAGGAAAAAGACGTTTGCGTTATTTTTTTTCATCATTCAATGGATTGAAGTGTTTTTAGATAAAACGCGAGCGAAAAGGGAAACAATTTTATGATACAATGTACTCATTTGTCTCGGTACTTAACCACACTATGAGCAAGAATTATTGCTGAGTAGGAATTTTTTTTCTAAGATTTTTTAAAAATAGATTTTTTTTTATTTTTGTACCTAAATGAGGCAAGAATTGGGCACTTCGTAAAATACCGCTTTTTGAAATGTTGCGTGTATAGCAATCCTAAGTACATGATCAAGCAAAAGGAGCGCGCTTACAAGTTCTACTTATCGTAAATGTACCTAAAAGGAGTAGCGAAAAGTGCCAAATTACAAGGTTTTAAGCTTACCTTACCGGTAAACAAAGAGAAGTGTTGAGGACTATTTCAATAGAATTTCAATAGACTTTTACATAAAGTCTAATAAACGTAAACAATGGATATTAGTATTGATCACGTTAGCAAATCTTACGGTTCGCAAAAAGCAGTAGACAATATTTCTTTTACCGTTAAAACGGGAGAAATCTTAGGGTTTTTAGGACCAAACGGTGCGGGCAAGACAACGACGATGAAGATGATTACCAATTATCTCGAAATCGACGCAGGAAACATTACTATCGGTGGACAGTCTGTGCAAGCAGGAACAATGAATAATCATATCGGTTATTTACCCGAACACAATCCACTGTACCTAGAAATGCCGATCATGGATTACCTCGCCTTTTGTGCCGCTTTGCAAAAAGTACCAAAATCTAATATCGAAGATCGTGTACGCGCCATGATTCGAAAATGTGGTCTTGACGTCGAAAAGCACAAGAAAATTGGCGAACTTTCTAAAGGGTATCGCCAACGGGTAGGACTGGCACAAGCCATGATTCACGATCCTGAAATTTTAATTCTAGACGAACCTACCACGGGCTTAGACCCTAACCAAATTGTAGAAATTCGAGATTTAATTCGCGATTTGGGTAAAGAAAAAACGGTTATCCTCAGTACCCATATTTTACCCGAAGTAGAAGCTACCTGCGATCGAATTCTTATTATCGACAAAGGAAAGATCGTTGCGGATGGTACCGCCGCAACCTTGCGTAAACAGGCGCAAGGACAACAATTGTTGCGCGTTCGTATCGAAGATGCGCCGCTTAATTTGGCCTACGAAGCCATCAAGTCTCTACCTACCGTGGCACTAGTCGATGTACTGCAAGAAGATAGTTGTCTCCTCGAAATTCACAGTCATCCTAATGTATTGTCCAATCGGGAAGTTTTTAGACTTTGTGTCCAACGGGGTTGGGTGCTCGCAGAAATGACTTCCATGGAAACCAAACTGGAAGATATCTTCCGAGATTTAACCGTGAGCTAGCAGCTGGTTAGGCTAGATTATTTTTTATCAAAATTGAAAAAATAGTAAAATGAATCCTTCTTGGATAATTGCAAAAAGAGAACTAGGATCGTTTTTCGATTCCCTCGTCGCTTATATTTTACTGATCGCCTTTCTTGGCTTCAGTGGATTTTTCACTTGGTTTGAGGGCAATGATATTTTTATTCGTAAAGAAGCCGATTTACGCGTTTTCTTTGGTGCAGCTTTTTGGACCTTGTTCTTCTTTATTCCAGCACTGACGATGCGTCAACTGGCAGAAGAGAAAAAAACGGGAACGATTGAATTGTTACTAACCAAAGCCGTAACGAGTCGGCAAGTCATTCTCGGGAAGTTTTTAGCTTGTTTGATGTTGGTCGGAATTGCCTTACTTTTTACCTTGCCCTATTATATGACCGTTGCCCAAATTGGTAATATGGATCACGGCGCTACGATCTGTGGATACATCGGCTTACTCCTGATGAGTGCGGCTTACATCAGTATCGGTTTATTTGCGAGTAGCATTACTAATAATCAAATTGTAGCGTTTCTGCTCGCCTTATTTATCGGTATCTTCTTCCATTTTTTATTTGATGTGCTATCGAGTAGTATGACGGGATGGATGGGAGAACTGTTTAGCACGCTGAGCTTATCGCGGCATTACGATTCCATTACGCGTGGCGTAGTTGATACAAAAGATTTAATTTATTTTGGCTCCATCATTTTTTTGGGAATTGCACTGTCAGAAATTGCTATTTCAAAAAGAAACTAAGTATTCGTAATGAAAAATTTTCAATCTATTATACTCATCGCTGGCATTTTGTTGCTGGTTAATCTACTTTCTAGAGAATATTTTTATCGGCTAGATCTTACCGATAATCAACAATATACCTTGAGCAAAGCAACAACGGACATTCTCGAAAACCTCGAAGAAGTCGTCACCGTAAATGCTTTCTTTTCTGATAATTTGCCACCGAGCTACGAAAAAGTAAAACGAGATTTCAAAGAACTCTTGGTGGAATACGCGACGCGCTCCGGCAATATGGTAGAATACGAATTTATCAATCCTTCGGACGCGACAAGCTTCAAAGAAGCCGCTACCCAAAATGGCGTTCCTCCCACCACGATGCAAGTGCGGGAGCAAGATAAATACGAAGTAAAAGAAGTTTACCTCGGTGCGTCGCTGACCATTGGCGATCGCAAAGAAGCGATTCCAAATTTTGGCCCCGGTACACCTATGGAATACATGATGACGACGCTAATCAAAAAGTTGTCTATCGTCGATAAACCTTCGATTGGATTGATTACAGGACACGGAGAGGCTGGTTTGGAAAGCTATCCTCAGGCAAATGCGGGAATCGGTATTCTTTATAATTTGGAAGTGATTGACCTCAATCAAGAAACTAGTATTTCACCACGGTTTAAAACGGTAGCGCTGATCGGTCCTAAAGATTCTATTCCACCCGCACATTTGAAAGTGCTCGATGATTTTTTGGCGCGCGGTGGTAATCTCTTTGTCGGGATTGATCATACGAAAGGAGAGCTCAACGTACAACCTCCCGTCGTTTCGGCACAAAGTGCTGGAGGGCTGGAAACTTGGCTGGCGGATAAAGGCTTGACGATTGTCGATAATGTTTTAGCAGACGTGAATTACGGAAGTCAGTTGACCATTCAAATGCCGGTGCAACATCCCATTTTCGGACAAGTAATGCAGCGGAAGCCAATTCCATTTTATTATGTGACGGTCATTAAAGAATTTGCGGATCATCCAGCGGTAAAAGGTTTGGAGCAATTGGTTTTACAATTCCCCAGTGAAATTCGCTATACCGGAGATCCTAATCATCGCTATACCAGCTTGGCGAAGACTTCCGTCAAATCGGAGGCTTTTCCGTTGCCACACAATATTGATATTCAAAAAGAATGGACGGAAATGGATTTTAGTCAAGCCAATTTAACGGTTGGTGCCGTCTTGGAAGGAAAATTAGTAGGCGAGCAGCAATCGCGAATTTACCTCGTGAGTGATGCAGAGTTTGCTCAAACCACGGGACAAAATAATAATTTGCCACCCGACAATATTAACCTTTTGGTCAACGCAGTAGATTGGCTTTCCGATGATACAGGGTTGATTGAATTAAGAACTCGTACGGTTGCTTCCCGACCGATTGACGAATTGGACGATAGTGAGCGACAGTTTTTGAAGTACCTCAATTTTGGCTTACCGATTTTCTTAATTTTAATCTATGGCTTCTTGCGTTTCCAAAGACAACGCAATCTCAGAAAGAAAAGAATGCAAGAACGGTATAGTTAGCATAAAATCTACATAAAATCTAATGGTTTTAAAAGCCCTTTAACTTCATTGTGTATTTAACTTAGCAGCGAACAATCATGAACAATAGAATTCTTTTTCTCGTATTTCTCGGCTTACTCGGTTTATATCTTGCTACCAAAATGAGTGGTGGGCAAAAAGATCGTAGCTTCACTGCGGAGTTGATTAAAGTGGACACCGCTGCGGTGAGTAAAATATTATTGTACCCAAAGGCAGACAACGGAGAAGAGTTGACCTTGGAACGTAGTGGAAATGCATGGACGATTACCAAAGCTGCGCGCAAAGAACTCGCCATGAATAACGTCGTCAATGCACTTTTGAGTGATATCACTTTGATTAAAGCCGAACGAGTCGCCGCAAAAACGAAAGCGAAATGGTCGGACTACGAATTGGACGAAGCAGGAACGAAGTCTCGGATTAAAATTTTTGCGGGAACGGAAATGCTTGGTGATTTCTACGTTGGACGCTTTAAATTTGATCCCAATACGCGTAGTGCTACTTCTTTTATTCGCTTGGCAGAAGCCGATAAAGTGTACGCTGTAGCAGGTTTCCTAAGTATGAATTTGGGGAAAAGCTTCGTGGCTTTTCGAGACCGCAGTATCGTGAAGTTGCAACCTACGGAAATCAATAGCCTTAGTTTTTCCTACGCAGATAATACAAATGCTAATTATCGTTTGGTCGATCAAAAATGGATGCTAGAAGGCGTCGGCGCCGTAGACTCGACGAAAATAGCGGATTACCTCAATGGACTGACAAATCTTTCTGGCCTAAATTTTAAAGATGACTTTAATCCCGTAAATGCCATTGAATCCCCCGAACGAGTTGTGCTCGATGGTCCGAATTTAGAAACGCCGATTACTGTAGATCTTTACAAAATTGCCGATGAAGAAAATCCTTACATCGCTAATTCCTCCATCAACCAAGAAGCCTTTTTGCAAGGCAACGTAGAAAGTATTTATTCCCGCTTGATGAAAGGACGGGATGCATTTCTACTAGAGTAATCGTTTACGTACAATGGGCTAAAAGCTTAACTTTTATCTTGATCTTACACGCTCGTTTTGTAGATCATGATCGCAAATCCAATAATTCCTAGGGTACACAATCGTATCCATAAAGATGGAATTCTCGCTGCAATCCGTCGTTTTTTCTCCCATTTTCGCGATAAAATGCTACTTTTTTGACAAAAAGTGCTTTTCCTACTGTCTTACATAGGGGAAAAAACCGTTATAAGAGTCTAATACAGCGGGTAGCTTTAAACTGTGAACAATAGACAAAAGGGGAGGAATCATAAAAAACAGATTAGCTATAAAACTTATTAAAATGATTTACCTTGTTAAAAATAATAGAAAAGAGGTATTGTATTTTAATCCAATTATAGCCAATTTTGAGTTATCAAATCGTTTAGGAGTAAAAACTAAGTAGAAATTAGTAATAATGTCTACAGTTTTTGTAAATTTGCTGAATTACGACGCAAATATAATATCCTAAACCGATTGCTTCTGGCACATTTGATACTCAGAAGACAACTCATACCGTTTATCTTACTCCCTAGCTTTTTTTAAGAGGTGAAAACAGTTCAGCTATTTCCATCATTTTAAAAATCCGGTATTTACCCCGAATTTTAGAAATATTTTTTTATTAATTATTAAGCTAGGTTTCACTAACTGCTTATTAAGGTTTTATAATATAGACATGATCAAAAGTTCTGTAGGATTAGTTTTGTTGTTAGCTATTGTGGCTAGTGTGTTTGTACCCGTCGAATTGCCTTATGCCTTCGATAGTACGGCAAAGGTCTATCCGCTACAGAAGTGGGTATTGCAAAAATCTCCCGATGGATCTTTAATTAGCTCTTTACATAATTATAAAACAGGTTTACTGAGAGATTATTCTAGTTATCAATTTGATCGTGGAGATGTCGTTAACATAAAATTCAATCAAACGCAACTCCTTGGCACAAAAGTGGATTCTGGTACATTGATTGCAAACATTACTTCCAATAGTTTACAAGAAGATATCGTCCAACTGAAAAATAGAATTGCCATCGAACGCGCTAATTTAACGAAAGAGTTAGCCGGACAAAAACCGGAGACGATTCGAAAAGGGGAGGAAGAAATAGTCTTAGCTAAACAGCAATTGGACTTAGAAAGAAAATACTTCAATCGGGCGGAGAGTATGTTTAAAGAAGGACTGATCTCTCGAGCTGAATTTGAGGATAAAGAAAATAACTTTAAAGGCGCACAAATCAGGGTAGAACTCGCTCAAAAAAATATCACCGTTCTGGATACGGGAGAAAAACCAGAGCAAATTAACTTGATTAGGACTAGAATTAATTCCCTAGAAAAAGAAATTGCTTTTTTACAAAATACAAGTAATAATTATACGATTACTACGCCGATTGCCGGAAAGGTTCGTTTTGAAACCGACTTACAAGGAGATCGCTTAATCGTCGAAGATACCACGGAACATATTCTTTTTATTCCAGTTAAGTTGGAAGATAGAGATTTTGTGGGCTTAGATTCAAAAGTTGAATTGAAAGTGCTAGGGAGCGATAGTATCGTACTCGCACAGCTGATCGAGGTCTCTAATAAAGTAGAAGTGATTTATAATAATTTAGTCGTTTTGGCTAAAGCAAGCGTGAAAGGATCTGCTGGACTTTTATCGACGGGAATGCCTATCCGGTGTAAAGTAACCTGCGGTAGCGTTACTCCAAAAGAATATTTAAAGCGCGCCATTAACGTAGATTTGAAATAAATCGACTTAACGAATCGGTGCACGAAAGCACTTACGATTTTGATACAAAAATTACATGCTTAGATACGAATACAAATATTACGTACCCAATTCTAAAAAAGATCTACTGCGATCCATGATCAAACCCTTCGCGGTATTGGATAAATTCGCTGACTCTAGACCTCAAAAAGAATATACCGTACGCAGCATTTACTTCGATACACCAGACTTTGAATGTTATTCGACCAAAGTTGACGGACTGAAGCACCGTAATAAAGTACGGCTGCGAGGCTATAACCTTGAAGATCCAGAAAACACTGTTTTTTGTGAAATCAAACGAAAGTATGAAGGCCCAATCTACAAAAGTAGAGCACCCGTTAGTTATCAAGATGTCAAAAAGATTTTTGCGGGAGCGAACACTGATGCTTTTGTCGAAAACAATAAAAAATTTAAAAATGCACAAGACGACGCCAAACGGTTTATGTACAACGTGTACGCCCGTAAAATGCGTCCCGTCGTTTGTGTAATTTACGAAAGGGAACCTTGGTTGAGCAAACTTATTGATCCTAGAAATAATTTAAGGATTACCTTTGATAAAAATTTGCGGAGTACCGCCTATCCAACGGTAGACGATTTGTACGATGAAGAGGGCGTGCTCATCGCAATGCACAGCCATTTTATCTTAGAAGTCAAATTTAATGAATATTGTCCATCTTGGGTCAAACCCATTATCGGAACGCTTGGATTGCACAAAGAATCGGCCTCCAAGTATTGCCTGTGTATTGATTCGCATAGTAGCATTAATCCTTCGTCTCGCTTTGATACCATTAGTTATGGACGAATGTTTAACGAATTGAAACGGCGCGCAGGAAAATACCAAGAGAAGGGGGAATAAAGGACTTAGTTGTGTCCAAGCACTTATATACTATAGAGAAACACTAAAGCAAAACGAAATGCTGGAAGAATTTAGACAGATAGAGGTTTTTACACCTTCTATTTTTGATATTGCAGGTAATATGCTGATCGCCTTCATTTGTGGGCTGATCATCTCTTTGGTGTACCGGTTCGTATACAAAGGACCAAGCTACTCTACCACCTTTGTCAATTCCTTAGTTTTATTAGCAATGATTACTTCTGTCGTGATTTTGGTCATTGGTAACAACCTCGCAAGAGCTTTCGGACTCGTCGGCGCCATGTCTATCATTCGTTTTAGAACTGCCGTCAGAGATACTCAAGACATTATCTTTATTTTCTTCTCCTTAACCGTCGGAATGGCTGCGGGAGTAGGATTGTCCATTGTCGCTGTGACGGCAACGCTCATTGTAAGTAGTGTGATTATCTTATTGGTAACTTTCGATTTTGCGAAGCCGAAGCGAAGACAACATTTACTTCAACTTTCCTATACCTCCAACGAAACGACCGACCCGGAATTAAACAAAATCCTCAAGAAGTATTGTCGGAGATTAAAACTCGTCAATATTAAAAACGTCGGCTTCAACGACGATATCGAAGCTTTTTACCACGTGACCTTCAAGGATTCTAAAAAAACGGGAGAACTCATCAAAGTAGTCAACGACTTGGACTTTGTCCGAAATATCAATCTTTATTTTGATGAAGATGATAATAATTCTCCAACTACTATTTAATTCCGTGAACTACTTAGAAGAACAAAATACTATTATCGAAGTTGTTTAAAAACTTGTCTAACTTTTCAGCTTTTTCATCCTCCGTAGCGCTGCTACGAACTCAAAGAAGAGCTTCAACCTGCCTGCCGGCAGGGGCAGGCCTGAACAAAAAACGCTGCTTACTTGCGTGAAGGCAAAGCCTTTCTCAACTGCTTTTAGAATTATTAAACAACTTCATCATGTACTAATTACCTCCGGATCGCAATCTCTCGGGGGGGAACTGGTGATTTTTGCACGAAAAAACTTATTTTCGCGCTCATTGCATCATCACTTCAAGTACTAGCATCAGCATGACAAATAAGGAAATCGCTTCGGCATTTAATCGGTTAGGCAAAATAATGGAACTGCACGATGAGAATCCGTACAAAATACGCTCTTATCAAAATGCTTATTTTCAACTCCGAAAAGTCTCCAAACCCATCGCGGAAATGACACCCGAAGAAATCTCTGGTATCAAAGGTGTTGGTAACGCAATCGCCGGAAAAATCAAAGAACTGCTAGAAACAGGAACCTTAGAAACCTACCAAAAATACCAAGTACAAACACCCGTTGGGGTTCAAGAAATGCTCCAACTCAAAGGCTTTGGTCCCAAAAAAATCAGAGTGCTCTGGAAAGAGCTCGGGGCAGAAAGTATCGGAGAATTACTCTATGCTTGCAACGAAAATCGATTGATTGAACTGAAAGGATTTGGCCATAAAACACAAGAAGACCTCAAAGCAAAACTGGCTTATTTCTTACAATCCAGAGATAAATTTCATTACGCAAAGTTAGAACCCATCGCGCTAGAACTCATCGCTGCGCTCAAAACAGCGCTACCCAATATCTCGGTAGAACTTACCGGTGCGATGGCAAGAAGATTGGAAATTGTAGAATACATCGACTTGCTCGTAGGTACGGAAGATTCCCTTGACACGTTGCTCTCTTCCCTTCCCTTGACGCTAGTTGATACGCAAGAACAGTATCGTCTGTATCGAAATGAAAACAATACACCGATTCGGGTTTTTCAGTGTGCGGCTGCCGATTTTGGTTCTAAATTTTTCCGATTTACGGGAACCAAAGCGTTTCTCGAGGCTTTCATCGCGGCGAGTCCTGACACGGACTTTCGTGCGATCACCGACGAAAAAGAAATTTTTACCAAAGCAAAACTGGCATTTATTCCACCAGAATTACGAGAAAATGCTGATGCAATTGCCCTCGCTCAGGAAAATCGCATTCCCACACTCATCGAAGCGAAAGATATTAAAGGAGTGCTACATTGCCATACAACTTATAGCGATGGGATTAATTCCGTTCAGGAAATGGCCGAGGAGGCGCAACGATTAGGATACGATTACATCGGAATTACTGACCACTCGAAGTCTGCCTTTTATGCCAATGGTTTGAAACCAGATCGCGTACTTGCACAAATGGAGGAAATTGACCAAGTCAATGCTCAATTTCAAAATTTTAAAATTTTCAAAGGTATAGAATCAGATATTCTGAACGATGGTAGCTTGGATTACGACGCAGAAATCTTAGCGAAATTTGATTTTATTGTTGCTTCGGTCCACTCTAATCTGAAAATGGATAAAGAGAAAGCAACTGCACGCTTGATCAAAGCGATCGAAAATCCTTACACGACTATCTTGGGACATCCCACGGGCCGCCTATTATTGTCGCGTGAAGGCTATCCCATTCACCACGAAAAAGTAATTGAAGCCTGTGCCGCAAACGGTGTAGTCATCGAATTGAATGCGAATCCTTACCGGCTCGACATCGATTGGCGTTGGATTCCCTATGCTTTGGAAAGAGGCGTAAAAATCGCGATCAACCCCGACGCGCATAGTTTAATTGGGATTCAGGATATTCATTTTGGGGTGCTACAAGCAAGAAAAGGTGGCTTAACGGCAGCGACTTGTTTCAATAATTTATCCATTGAAGCTTTCCAAAGTCATATCGTAGCCCGCCGAAAATAGGTATTGTATTTGTAAAGTTTAACTTCAAAAGTGTTTAGCACCAATCAAAAAATTGACTTTAGCTAAACTTTTTAGCTGCAAATAGGTTTAAATGGTGATTTTAACATATCATTCACAACTCATTAACAAAGGCACTTGGGAAATACCATTATTTTTGTAAGGAATGAACTAAGTAGTGTAAAAAGTAGTGTAGCAGTCCTAAAAGCTTCGATTGTTAAAGAAACTTTGATTTTGAGTGAGGGAGCAACAAAATAGCTATTTTTATCCCTTTCTTATATGAAAAAAAAACATTAATTTTGTGCTGCTACTGTAAATATTAGATAAAAAGTAAATACAGATAGTAAAAGATCAACATATTCAGAAGTATATTTTTGTAATTCTAAAAATCTTTAAATAATAATGGAAAAGTCTAAACAAATTCAAATCGGCTTATTAGGAGTTATTGCCGTAGCCTTACTAATCAACCTATTTGGTGGATTCGACTCTTTATTCGGTGGTGGTGATGATGCTAAAAAAGCAGACGCACGTGCTAGTCTTTCAACCAACGCAGCAGTTGCAAATCCAGCAGCAGATGCACCCGGTAAGGCAGTTGCACCAGTAGTACCTGCAGGACCTACTACGACAATGTCTTTCGAAGAAACTGAGTTTGACTTCGGTACGGTAGATGCTGGCGAAAAAGTAACGCACATTTACAAATTCAAAAACACTGGAGATGAGCCATTAATCATCAGCAACGCTAAAGGTAGCTGTGGATGTACGGTACCAGATTGGCCGAAAGATCCTATCGCAGTTGGTGGTAGCGGAGAAATTAAGGTTGTTTTTGATAGCAAGAACAAGCCTGGTAACCAAACGAAAAGAGTTACCGTTACAGCTAATACAGATCCTCCACAGTCTTACTTGACAATTAAAGGAGTGGTAAATAAAGATCCTAATGCACCTGCACCACAGAAGCCAGCGGCTCCTGCTATGCCTGCAAACTAAGTTGCATTTTAAATCGCTTTAATAAAAAGCCTGCGCAAATTGAATCATTTGTGCAGGCTTTTTTAATTTTGCCTTCCTGCTGAAAATATGCCGACCGAGAGAATGTTTCTCTACTGGCGAACTTTTCTAATTGAACGGATGTTTTCTAAGCAAGTACTTAATTTCAATTTTTAACGATCGCTACGCGCTACTATGAAAGACTATCTGTCCTTGATTAAGTTTAGTCATACCATCTTTGCCCTCCCTTTTGCCATTCTTGGATTTTTCCTCGCTTCCAGAACATTGGATAAGGGGTTTGACCCTTGGTTATTTGCCTTGGTTATCGCGTGTATGGTTTTCGCGAGAAGCGCCGCAATGGCTTTCAATCGTTACCTGGATCGTGATATTGACGAAAAAAATCCCCGCACAGTCGTCCGAGAAATTCCAGCGGGGGTAATCAGTCCCCAAGCGGCGTTTATTTTTGTGGTGATTAATTCAGCTTTATTTATCGCTACGACTTGGCTGATCAATCCATTGTGTTTCTTATTGTCGCCAATAGCCTTACTCATCATTTTAGGATATAGTTATACCAAACGATTTACTTATTTGTGCCACTTTGTCTTAGGCTTGGGTTTAGCACTAGCACCCATTGGCGCGTATCTTGCGGCGGGTGGTCAATTTGATTTAATTCCCATCTTGTATTCTTTTGCGGTCTTGTGTTGGGTGAGTGGCTTTGATATTATCTACGCTTTGCAAGATGACGACTTCGATAAATCTTTAAACTTAAAATCGATTCCCGTCAAATTAGGTCGGAAAAATGCACTGCGTTTATCTTCTTTGCTACACGTTATCTGTTCCATTTTGATCTTGCTTGCCGCCAATTTTTTAACCGCTCAATTTCCCGAATTTGAATGGTTACACTGGTTAGGTGCCGTGAGCTTTGTAGGCTTGCTCTTTTACCAGCATACGCTCGTTAAGTACAACGATTTGTCTAAAATAAACCTCGCCTTTTTTACAACCAACGGTGTCGCAAGTATTATTTTAGGATTTTGTATCATTTTGGATCTTTTCTTATAGCGCACATTATTTTTGGAAGTTCCTATAAAGTGCTATATAAATATTTGCAAATTAAACTATTAAAAATTAATATATTTTATATTGTATTTTTATTATTTTGTATTTTGATTATTCCCCTTCCACACCAATCACCGCTACCCTTATTGATAGCCATTTATACCGTAATTGGCATGATTTTCGGTATTAATAAAAAGTATCATATCAAAATTATTGCTAAGATATGAACCTTGATAGGTAAGTACTACAACAAAATTCAACTCGTTTGATGACTTGGGAAACGTAAGTTTCAACCCTCAAATCCAGCGGCTTATTATTTTTAAAATGCTCGACAAAGCATTGTAACTTATCTTATTACGCCACTATTACATCCTTAAAGTTTACACTATTTCCCATATTGTTGGTACTGACTAGTTTTCCAAACTAGCGTTGGTTCCCTTCAATTGGTATAACTGCTTGCTTCAACGCGCAGAACGCTAAAACTAAAGCTACCATGAAGAATAAATTTTACTTATTTTTTTTAGCCCTATGCCTGACTTATACTGCGAATAGCTTTGCCACGACTCCCACTGGAGAAACGGAGGCACTAACTACTTTCGCGACAAGCATAGCTTCTCCCGCTTTCTTAAATGATACTTTACTTTCCATGGAGGAGGATACTTTAGTGTTTTATCTCGAAGATTGCGCAAGTTCGGCTGCCGTGTGTATTGACTTATCCCTTTCGCAAATTGGTGATTTTCAAATCACCGATAATGGAATGCCTTACGCAGCTGGCATCGCACCCTGTAATTTTGACACCATTAACTCTTATACTTATACAACTTTATTCGGTTTGGGTAATGCTGGACCTTATTTCTTGGACGAATGGGAGGTAACGCAACCAGATGCTACGGTTAGCTTTTCTGGAGAATTTGAGAATATCTCCGATTTAGTCGATTCTATGAATCTATGGGATCCACTAGGAAATTGGGTATTAAATACAACGACTTTAAACATCACTGGTGGAAATCCATTAAACGAATATACCATTATGCTCGTTACCGTTGTTAATACTCAGACTCCCTCCATGATTGGATATAGCCAAAGCGCAGTTCCCCAAGGAACGGAGTTAAGTTTCGCCTTAGGCACACACGAAGTGATCGTAACTGAAACGGCAACGGCCTGCGCGGATACTTTTTGGGTCAACGTAGCTTGTGTCAATCCCGCTTACGTCTTTGAGTCCCAAAGGGTAGGAGAGACGGATACTTTTTGCCTGACGGATTTTAGCGAATTATTAGCACTGCCCAATACGACACTCGAGCTTTGTGCGACTTCGGGGACAGCGGTAGATTTTCAAGTATTGGCAGATACGAGTTGCTTGAGTTTCACGGGGCTTACTCCGGGCGTAGATACGGCTTGCTTGGTCATTTGTGATGAATTAAATATTTGTGATACCACTTATCTTGTTGTAACCGTCGCAGCATTGCCCGGCAGCAATGTTTTTGCAGATACGGTTGACATTGGAGAAATAAAAATATACTGCTTAGACACCATGGTTTTATCGGGTGCCGTAGCCAATTTAGAAAATATCTGTCCTGCCACAACGAGTTTTGTAAACTTTAGCTTAGATAGTACGACCAATTGCATTAGCTATACGGGCTTGAGTATTGGCGGACCAGATACGGCTTGTATCGTAATTTGCGATGCGATGAATAATTGTGATACGACTAATTTTTACATCTGGGCAGCAGAAACGGGACCTTCTTTCATTTTTGATACCATTTTACTGAATGAAACCCTTAGTTTTTGTGCAGATACAAATGCTTTCGCGGGTAACCTTTCAACGATTATCAATGATTGTCCAGATAGCGCGGGTGAATTTGTCACCTTTGAAGTAGACACGGTGAATTTTTGTGTAGATTATACCGGAATTGACTTAGGAGTAGATTCTGCCTGTATTTTGGTCTTAGATGACTTAGGAAATTGGGATACGACCTACTTAATTGTGCAAGTAGAAAACCCAAAACCCAGTACAATCTCGGATACTTTGGAGATCGGGGAAATTGTCACATTTTGCCTCGATACGAGTGAGCTTTTTGGGACAATTGATACGATTTATGATATTTGTAATGATTTTATGGGTTCCGCTGTGATCTTTGAGGTAGATTTTGTATCTTTATGTATTGAAGTAGAGGCAATTGCGTTAGGAATGGATACTGCTTGCATCGTTTTTTGCGACAATTATCCCGTTTGTGATACCGTTTATCTCGCTTTAAATACTTTGGATCTACAACCCGCTAATCCCCCCGTAGCGCTAAATGATTCAGATACAACCGTTCAAAACATACCCGTTTCCATCAATATTTGCCGGAATGACACCATTCCTAATAACACCCTCAGCCTTGGACCGACAATTATCCAAGGTTTATTAAGTGTTGGACCTAACTTTGGTACCGCTATCGAAAATAGTGATTGTACCGTAACTTATGTTCCAGACGCTGACGAATGTGGGGTTATGGACAGCTTTTTGTACGTCATTTGCAATGAGATAGCTTGCGATACGGCATTGGCTAAAGTATATATTGAGTGCGAAACAATGGTTTCCACCGAACTTAAAATTTATAATGCTTTTTCACCCAATGGTGACGGTGTTAATGATGTATTTATGATTCAAGGAATAGAGGCTTATCCGAATCATAGCTTACAGATTTTCAACCGTTGGGGGAATCTCGTTTTGAATGAAACGAAGTATCAAAATGACTGGCGGGGAAGCTGGGAAGGAAGCGATTTGGTCGATGGGACGTATTTTTACCTTTTTGACCGAGGAGATGGAACTACTTTATCAGGATATGTTTATATCCATCGCTAGTTTTTATATTAAATAAATATCGAATATTTGTTATTTTTTTTTTGTTAAAATATTTTTCTTAAAGTGTTGATAATCAATAGTTTTAAAAACGAATAACAAAATTTTAAACTACGAATTTTAGCTTTTAGCATAATTTTTGTCTCCTTACAATAATGTAATTAAATAAACAATAATTTAATCTATCAGAGTGAGGCACTTGTATAAACCAAAACTTTAATATTTTAAACAAATTTAGACATGAGAAAAATTTACACATTAGTTACCCTCCTTGTGTTTATCGTCAGTACGGTTTCCGCTCAGCAAGATGCGATGTTTACTAAGTATATGTTCAATAGCTTAGTTTACAATCCTGCCTACGCTGGTGCAAAAGATCATATGGCTATAGGCTTATTACACCGTACGCAGTGGTGGGGAATTGATGGTGCACCTCAAACTCAATCGTTGACCATGCACACCCCTTTGAAAAATAATCGAGTAGGAGTGGGCTTTAGTGCATTTAATGATGTCATCGGACCTACTCAATCTATTGGCGCTAATTTAAGCTATGCTTATCGAATCCCCATGGGAAAAGGAAAGCTATCGATTGGGGTACAGGCTGGAGCACTCAATTGGCGAGCCGATTGGAGTAAACTTTCTTTAGCAGATGGACAAATCGACGAAGCTTTCGCAGAAGAACAGCCTAGTTTCTGGTTACCGAATTTTGGTGCCGGGGTTTATTACTATACCAAACATTTTTACGCTGGATTTTCTGTTCCACATTTGCTAGAACACGATCTCAGAGATAAAGAAGAAATTAATACCGCAATTTATGCCAGACAATACCGGCATTACTACATTGCTACGGGTGCAGCAATCCCATTGAGAGGCGACGCCCTTATTTTCAAACCATCGATATTGGTAAAGACCGTTGGGTTATTTAGTGCTTTAAATAAAGATGAAGAATTTCAACAAGTAGGAAGTCCTACCGAATTCGATATCGATATTTCTTTCTTATTTTATCAAACCTTTTGGATTGGTTCTTCTTTCCGATCCGCCGTAGAAGCATTTAACGATACGAGTTCTTTCGACTCCGTAGACATTTGGGCTTCTTATTACCTGATGAATGGACTGAGAATTGGAGCGGCTTACGATTACACCCTAACGAAACTGCAACAACCCGCACAGGGCTCTTTTGAAGTCATGTTGGGCTACGAGTTTAACTACAGAACCAGAAAAACAGTAACACCCAGATATTTTTAAAGCATTTCAGCAAGTGGGTTGTATTCGTTTATTACACCTACACCGTAACAAAGCTTGTTTGACATTTTTATTTAATGAATTTTGTTACGACGTATTTAGTTTGAACACCACTTAAAAATTAATCTCGCATGGAGATTAACTGATAATACTTTGTTTTAACACATTGTAATTTATTTTAATGTGTATTATACCATCCTACAAAACTTAAACAGTACAGTATGAATACCAAGAGAATTTTACTCACATTGGTGGGAGTTCTATTTTTTGTTGGTGCCTCCTTTGCTCAAAGTGGTAAACTAAAGAGAGCTAAGAAGTACATGAACAACTTAGACTACTCAAAGGCTATTATAGAATACAACAAGATTTTGGAAAATGATGATATTGCGGAAGCTAAGATCAACATTGCAGATTGTTATCGTAAAATTAGCGACGCAGAAAATGCAGAATTTTGGTATGGCCAAGTAGTTCGAATTCCTGAAGCTGAACCCATTCACAAATTATATTACGGTCAAGCACTTCAACGAAACGGTAAATGCGATCTCGCCCGAGAATGGTTTGAGAAATACGTAGAAGACGTTCCGGGAGATTTGCGTGGGCAGTATCTCGTCAAAGCTTGCGACTACGAAGAAGAATTACGAGTCAAAAATGCAGGTATTTATGAGACCACTCACCTAGATATCAACTCCGATTTGGATGATTTTACTCCTACTTACTATAAGGAAGGATTTATCTTTGCTTCGGAGAGAGATAAAGGTTCTATGGTTAAAAGAGTACACTCTTGGACTGGGAATCCATTCTTGGAATTATATTACGTTAAGGCAAAGCCAGTGGGAGAAGAGTGTGGTACTTATGAGTACGGGCGACCAGAAAAATTCGCAAAAGAAATTAATTCTAAATACCACGATGCTGCGGTAACTTTCTCTAGTGATAAGCAAGAAATTTATTTTACTAGAAATAATTACAAAGACGGTAAAACGGGAAAAAGTGATGACGATATCGTTAAGCTTAAAATTTATACCGCTACGGCTAAAGGAGGCGACTCTTGGGGCAAGTTAGAAGGGCTTCCTTTTAACAGTGACGAATATTCCGTAACGCATCCAACCTTAAATACTGATGGCAATATCTTATACTTCGCTTCTGATATGCCAGGTGGCTTTGGAGGCATGGATTTGTATATGTCTGAAAAAGAAGATGGAAGTTGGGGACCGCCATTAAACTTAGGTCCAACCATTAATACTGAAGGAAATGAGGTTTTTCCTTATTACCACCAAGATAAAAAATTATTCTTCTCTTCTGACGGGCAAATTGGCTTAGGAGGATTAGATATCTACTTCATGGAAGATAAAGGAGATGGAGAATGGGGAGCTATTGAAAATATAGGATATCCAATTAATTCTATCTCGGATGATTTCAGTATTATTTTCAACGAAGAAGGTACTTGCGGACATTTCTCTTCTGACCGAGAAGGTGGTGCAGGTAGAGATGATATTTACAGCTTTAAGAAAGTAGCTTCACCTGTTGAAATCTTAGTTTTTGACAAAGAAACAAAGGAACCAATCGAAGGAGCAGAAGTTTTAGATGACTGCACCGGAGAAACGTTAACTACAGATAAAGAAGGTAAAGTGCGCATTGATATGCGAATGAACGAATGCTGTACTTTTACGGCGAGCATGGCTACTTATATGAATAATGACGAAGAAGGTTGTACCAAAGACATTAAAACGGGAACACCAGTATTCGTAGAGATTCCTTTAGAAAAAGAACTTGGTTTTGAAATAGAAGGTATTGTCTTCGATCAAAGTACAGGGTTACCCTTAGAAGGTGCCTTGGTGACGCTTACTAATGATTGTGACCAAGAAGCACAGACGATGACCACGGATGCTACCGGAACCTATAGTTTCAAATTAGAAAAAGATTGCTGTTACACGGTGAATGGAACGAAGAAAAATTATTTTGGTAGTCCAATCAAAGATCAGTGTACCAGAGGTTTAGAAGAAGCAACCACTTTGCAAGCCAATCTGAATTTACAACCGATTTCTGTGACGGATGCTCCTGGAGAAACGCAGCTCATTGGTGATGGTCCTCAAGTCCTCAACGGAGAGAAAGACCCTTGTGCTAATGTTTATAAAGATGTTAATCGAGGTATTTATATCGACGGAAATACGGGAGAACCTTATACGGGAGATTGTGGTGGTGTGACTTACGAAAAAGGCGTGCCAAGCAATGTTGCCAATCCAGTATTCCCAGTAAGTCCAACGGAATATCCAACGGAAGCAGGGGAGACTTCGATCGCTTATTTGCTGCATATTTACTACGATTTCAACCAATCTTATATTAGAGGAGAAGCGGAACCAGAATTGCAAAAATTATATGATATGATGGTCGCCAATCCTGATTACGTTATCGAATTGAGTTCTCATACGGATTCTCGTGGTTCAAATTCTTATAATCGTACCTTATCTCAACGACGCGCAGAAGCGGCAGTACGATGGTTGATTGATAAAGGAATCGACGAAGATCGCCTGATTCCAAGAGGATACGGAGAAAGAAAGAATGTTAACCGATGTGCCAACAATATACCTTGTAGCGAACAAGAACACCAGTTGAATCGTCGAACAGAATTTAGAATTGTCGGCTGCGTAGGAGACGAAAAAGTAAGAACTTTATCACAACCTAATCCTAGTCCAAAATTGGATTCCTGTCAAGGATGTCCATTCTAAAAAGTCAAAAAACCAAATTATAATAGAAAGTAGTTATTTAGATAACTAAAACAAAAAATGAATAGTCGTCGTAAGAGGGCTATTCATTTTTCTTTTTTAGTAGTGATGCTAAGCCTAAACAATTTGTCTAAACAATTTCAGCAGCGCTATTCTGCAAATCAGCTCCTTTGTAGGTACTAAGTAAAACTAATTGTCCACTAAATTGTTTCGGTGCTAAATGATTGTATTTGGTGGAAGTTTAGTAAAGCTTTTCTTCCTCTTTTTGCTGACCAAATGAATTCCTTTAGAGCCGATAGTTTAAACCATAGTTAAAACTATTTACATTTTCCTTTTTGCCAAGTTTTTACTCCTGCACTCGATGCTGCGCAAGCGTTGCTGTAGGTTACTTGATTGCAACCACAAACGGGATCGTAGTCTTCTGGACAAGGTTTCGGTCGGATCTTATCGGGATCAATGCACTTTCCACAAACGCCTGGAGTCATATGTTTTAGGCCTTCTTTTTCTGCTTCACACTGATTGTCGTAAGTCCTTCCATCACAAGCACATACGGGCTGATAATTTCTAGGACAAGCTTGGGTTGGATTTTTCTTTTTTGGGTCAACACAATCTAAGCATTCGCCCTCTTGCCAAGCGGTGACGCCCGCTTTTTCTGCTTCGCATTCGTTGTTATAGGTTTTACCATTACAAGCACAAACGGGGCGATAAATTTTGGCACAAGGTTGTTTGGGATTTATTTTGCTAGGATCGATACAAGCTGCTCCGCATTTGCCATCTGTCCACTGAGTGACGCCCGCTTTTTCTGCGAGGCAAGTATTCGCATAGGTCTTATCATCACAACCACAAACGGGCTTGTATTCTTTGGTACAAAAAGCATCTTTGTCAATTTTACTTTTGTCAATACAATCTCTACTGGCTTTAGCCGCAATTTTTTCTGCTTTATTATTTGCGGTTGGCGTTTTGCAAGATTGACTGAACAAGCAAAAGCTAAGGAGTAGTAAAATTAGATAGTTTAAGTTTTTGATCATCATATCGAAAAATAGAAAATATTAAGCAAGAAGCCAAATTCTAAAACTTGTTTTAAAATTCAACTATAGTAGACTTTATTCGAAAGAGAATCTAAAATTATAACTAACTGATTATCAATACTCATTTTTCTGTAAAAAGAACTTTCGAATAAAATCTACTTAGCAGTGACTACAGCATAAAAAAAACCTAACAGCTTGTCTTAGCACAAACTGTTAGGTTTTGAAAAATAGCACTTGCGTTGAAGTCAACGCTTGTATTTATTTTAAGCTATTGGTACGTACTAATTTTCTTAAACTAGTACCTTGATCTGTTTTGATCTTAAGGAAATAAATTCCACTTGGCAAACCGTCCAATTGATCCAATTGAATACTTTGTTGCCCCGTAGTTGCAATCGTAGTGAAATTACGATACATTACTTGCC
>CALFBG010000347.1 GCA_937951685.1 uncultured Saprospiraceae bacterium
AGGAAGAGCGCAACTCATCAAAAACGACAACGTCATTGATGTAGGTTTTGGGGCGAAGGAAGTAGCGGGGGAACTCACTACCGAATGGGCTTTTCGCGTATACGTACACGAAAAAAAACCATTGGAAGAATTATCTCCTGAAGAACGTATTCCTGAACGCTTGTTAGGTTATAAAACAGATATTTTGCTTCTGGGCGATCCGGTTCGTGCTTGTGAAGATATGAAAGCTTACACCGATTATGTTCGGGGTGGCATCGCGATTAGTAACTTGATTGATTATCGTAGAAAGTTAAATCAAAGTAGGAACAACCCTGGCGTTCCATTTAATTTTGACTTAAAGCTTGGAACCTTAGGGTGCTTAGCAACTATTGATGGTGATACTTCCAAGAATAATATTGCAGCACTCACAAACTATCATGTAATAGCACCAGATAATGCAAAAGCGGGTAGTAGTATTTTTAATCCTAGACGAAAAAAGAATGCAGCGGGTACAGCTGTCGAATTAACCTACGATCACAAAATTGGTAAAATATTAAAACTTGGAAAGGAGGAAAACCACAACTACGCTTATCCAAGTGAACAAGCTAAACCTTATTATATCGATTGTGCCTCCATCAAAATTAGTACTTGTATTTCGAGCAAGTGCGACTGTAACTGTGGTACAAATTTCAAAAATGAAATTCGAATTTTAAACCTAGACCAAAAAAACAACGTTACTGGAATTGCAAGAATTAATATCGCTGACGCCAATCCCGCAGCTCCAACGGCTGTTTATAAGGTGGGTTATCGAACTGGAAAAAGTGTTGGTAAAATTGTAGATGCTTTTTATCCAGCAAGAACAATTGACGGTGTTGTAGTTAATGGAAAAAACATCATCAAAATTAAAGCTACAGGACTTAATAGTTGTAAGAAAATGGAATTTGCAAAAAGTGGAGATTCTGGATCTGTAGTCGTTAATGCACAACGACAAGTGGTCGGATTAGTTATGGCAGAGGATGGTCAAGATCCTACCATTGCCTATGCCTGCCACATTCATCCTGTCATGGATTTTCTAAAAATAACTCCAATTACTACCGACAATGCAGCCCAAGCTCAAAGCGGTAGTCGAAATAGTACCGCTACTATTATCAGTGCTACTGAAAACGACAACACTTACCTAGAAAGCTTGCAAGAGCAACTCCATAGTTTTCCAGCAGGTAGCGCCTTAATGGAATTCGTAGAGGAACACCGTTTAGAAGTCAGTAAACTCGTTAATGAAAACCGTCCAGTGACCCTAATCTGGCATCGCCATAAAGGGCCCACTTATTTAGCGCATTTCTTACGAAGTAGCCGCGATCCAAAACATAAAATTCCGACTAAAATTGCTGGTATCTATTGCTCGGACTTACTCAAAAAAATGGGCGCAATCTTAAGCGAGTATGGAAGCCCTGTACTCCAGCAAGCGATTGCAAAACACGCTCCTGTACTCTACGATATTCCCAACCGCGTTTGTAGATTAGAAGATTTTATTTTTCAATATAAAGCCGCTACGCATGGATAATACTGCTGGTACCATAGAATTAATACTCCTAGAGTTGAGCAAGTTGCTGCAGCCACTAGAAACGGAGTTATCCCCAAGCCAAGCGGAAGTTTTTTTTGGAGAAATTGGTTTAAACCTAACGCCTGCTCAGGTCAATACTTTCGCCAGCTCTATGCAAACGACGGTCACTCATGTGCAGAATAGTTTGACGCAAGCAAATAGCTTGGTGACACATATTGCGGCAGAAGATTATAGCGCCATTGCGGAAACGAGTATCCAGCTAATTCAATCCATCAAACAAGCCATAGAAAGTTTTCCGACTTTAGCGACTACCATTGATACGCTCAATTTAGGCATTCCGCAAGCGGTGATTGACAAAATTCCTAAAAGGATATTTGACGCCTTGCTCTATCGCTACCTTGGGCAGTTACAAGGCATCAATGAGTTTCTGAAATTGTTTACTATTCTACAACAAACCAACTTAGCCCTCAACCCTGCTGACCCTCCAATTTTGTTGAGTAGTTTTCAATTTGACCACATCGGTGATTTATTTACCAACCCTCGTCAAGTTTTGCAACAAGCATATGGCTGGGGCGCCAATGGCTTTGATGGAACGCAGCTTTTCCCTGCCCTCGAAGCGGTACTAAACGCTCTCAATATTCCTGCATTTTACGATGACAGTGGAACACCCTATTTAGATCTAGTTTTGTTAGATTTAAAAGCTGACGCGGCGAGTAGTCCTCCAGGTTTAGCAGCTACTCTACGGTCGGGAATTAGTACCGGAGAAATTCGACTTGTAGAAGAAGACGATTGGTACATTGACTTAGACTTAAGTTTCTTACTACCTTTTGATGCAAAGTTGCTAATTACGCCGCAAGGGAATTTCGATTTGATTACCACAATGGGAACGACTGGCGGGGCACTCGATTTGAGTTTTACGGCGGATCGTTCTGATCAAGATGAAAAGTTTATTCTTTTAGGACAAGTTGGTGGTAGTCGTTTAGAAATTGGCAAGCTTGCCATTGGGACAGGAGTAGATTTAAGCTGGGATCCGATCGCAAAGGAAGGTGCAGGAAAGTTTAAAATTTCGGGAGCCCTTACGCAAGGAAAAGTCAAAATTGATTTTAGCGAAGGAGATGGATTTTTAAAAAATATGCTTGGCAACCTTAATTTAGAATCTAACTTCGATCTAGGTTTTGATTACCAAAGTGAGAATGGTTTAATTTTCCACGGAAGTGGTGCGCTAGAAATTGAATTACCGCTACACCTTGATTTAGGACTCATCGAAATAGACGCACTTCGCCTTTCGTTAGGTATTGACCAAGGGGAATTTCCTGTAGACATTGGCACCAATATTAAAGCAAAACTAGGACCACTGAACGCCGTGGTGGAAGACATTGGAATGCGCGCAAACTTTTCTTTTCCTGACGATGATTCGGGAAACTTGGGTCCGGTAGATTTAGGTATTGGCTTTAAACCACCCAATGGCGTTGGCCTTTCACTCGACGCAGGTGTACTGAAAGGTGGTGGTTATCTTTTTTTCGATTATGATCGCGAAGAATATGCGGGAGCCTTAGAGTTGGTTTTTAGTGAATGGATTGCCATCAAAGCAATTGGCCTAATTACGACTAAAATGCCGGATGGTTCGAAAGGCTTTTCGCTTCTTATTATTTTAACGGTAGGATTTGGATCAGGTATTCAATTAGGATTTGGATTTACTTTATTAAAAGTTGGCGGGCTACTAGGCTTGAACCGTACCGTCAATATTGATGCGTTGGCACAAGGTATTACGACGGGCGCCATTGAAAGCGTCATGTTTCCAGAAAACGTTGTCGAAAATGCTCCCCGAATTATTAGTGACTTACGAAACTTTTTCCCACCACAGGAAGGCGTTTTTCTAATTGGTCCGATGGTAGAAATTGGCTACGGCACACCGACCTTACTCAGTTTGTCCATGGGTTTAATTTTGGAAATCCCACCCGGTAACATTACGATCCTTGGAATTCTAAAAACGAGCTTACCCGACGAACGTGCGGCGCTCCTAATCTTGCAAGTAAATTTTATTGGAAGATTAGACTTTACCAAAAAACACGCTTGGTTTTATGCCGTGCTATTTGAATCCCGCGTTCTTTTCATCACCTTGGAAGGAGGTATGGGACTATTAATTGATTGGGGAGATAGCTCGAATTTTGTGGTTAGTGTCGGTGGATTTCATCCTAGTTTTAGTCCTCCGCCCTTACCATTTGACGAGCCACCAAGAATTGCAGCAAATCTACTTAACCTTTCCGCAGCAAAAGTTCGACTGGAAGCTTATTTTGCCGTTACCTCTAATACGGTTCAATTTGGTGCGCGCGTAGAAGTTTTCTTTGGTGTTAGTGCGTTTAACATTGATGGGCATTTAGGTTTTGATGCCTTGTTTCAATTTTCTCCGTTTTATTTTATTTTCCAAATTTCAGTCAAGCTTGCCGTAAAGGTATTTGGCTTTGGCTTATTTAGTGTGCACATTAGTGGTTCGATGGAAGGTCCAACTCCTTGGAGAATCAAAGGAAAGGGGCGTCTCAAAATTTGTTGGTTCATCAAAATTTCGGTGCCCATTGATAAAACTTGGGGCGATCGAAAAGACACTGTATTACCACCAATCGAAGTCGTGCCCTTGTTCGTACAAGAAATAGAAAACCAAAGCAATTGGCAAGCATTTATTCCTAAAGGAAAAAACATTCTAGTTGCTTTACGAGCCTTAGACGAAAATGACAATGATACGCTCGTGCTACATCCCGTTGGCCATTTGCGCATTAGTCAGCGAAAAGTGCCGCTGGGTTTAAAATTAGAAAAATTTGGTAATCAGAAACCGAGTGATGCGAATCTCTTAGATTTTGATTTTGCCGCCAATGCGGAACTTAGCGTTTTGGATACCGTAGAAGAAAAATTTGCAATGGCGCAATTCAAAGCAATTGACGATAGCAAAAAATTATCCTTACCCGCTTTTGAACCGCAAGCCGCTGGAGTTGACTTTTCGGTTTCTGGGGATCAAGTCCGTACCGGAAAAGCAGTTAAAAGAATTATTCGTTACGAGACGGTTATTATTGATAATAATTTTAAAAGATTTATTATTAACGTTTATCAATTCGTAGTACAAGGTTTTGTAAATATGTACACTGCGCTATTTAGTCATTTCTTGAAAGGAAATTCGGTAGCGAAATCGAGCATTTCTAAAAACTACCAAGATCAACTCCAACCCGAGAAAGAAAATATTCAAATCAACCCTGACCTTTATACCGTAGCTAATATTAAAAACAATAAAGCGCTCGATGCGAGCACGACTACGTTTACCAGTAAAGCCAAAGCGCAAGATTATTTGCAACAACAAATTGCGCAAAATCCTGCACTAACGGATAGTATCCACGTTATTCCTAACACCGAAGTCAATACCGCAGCATGAATAAACTAGCAACCTATACTTTTCTGCCTTGGCTTCGGCTCGGCATTGCCAATAAAATTAATGGGCAACAAGGCATTCGGGCAACGATTCCAATTGATGTTCCGCTGAAGGCTACCCTCGATGGAAAAGCCATCACTGCTCCTCCTGCTCCCATTCATAAAGACATTCAAATCTATGGACCAGGAGATATCATCGGCATTGATAAAAAAATAATTATCAAAAATGAACCTCGTAATTGGATTACAAATTTTGAGCCCAACTACCTGCCTTATATTGACTTTTACGAAGAAGATTTTCCTTGGCGTTATAGTCCAGTGGTACCTGATACAAACTTACACCGACTGCAACCATGGATGATGTTGGTCGTTCTAAAAGAAAGTGAATTTGAAGACGGGAAATTAATCAAAGATAAACCGTTACCTTTTCTAACAATCGATCAAGCGGGGCAAGTGTTACCCGACCCAACGAACGCTTGGGCTTGGGCACATATCCAAATCAACCAAGACTTATTAGCGGCAACTGAATTCAGCTCGACTGATATTCCCAAGCTCCAAAAAGATTTAGAGCAATTACTCGAAGACGATCCTGATTTGGCCTACTCCCGACTTGTTTGTCCTAGGAAGTTAAGTCCCAACGAAAGTTACCATGCCTTTCTCGTTCCTATTTTTGAAACGGGTAGACTCGCTGGTTTGGGCTCAGACCCTAGTACGGCCAGTAGTGCACAGGCGATGGCTTGGGACACCGCAACACCAAGCATCCAATTACCCTATTATCATCGTTGGTATTTTCGGACGGGAAACGTCGGAGACTTTGAATATCTTGTACGGCTGTTGAAAGCTAAACCCGTTGATCAACGCGTGGGTAGAAGAGACATGGATGTACAAACGCCCGGTGCCAATCTTCCTGGTATCAACGATGCTGACCTTTCCGGTATTTTAAAGCTAGGTGGTGCCTTACAAATTCCTCAAACGGCCTACAAGCCTGCCGAACTGCTAGAAGTTAAAAAGTATGATCATTGGGCAACTCCGCCCGAAGGTATTTATCCACATCCTTTTCAGGACCAATTAGCGCAATTCATTAACCTCAGCGATGCTTACAGCGAAAAAGATGCAGCCACTGCAAATCAAGAAACGACGCTGAGTCCTCCCATTAGCAATAATCCTGATCCACTCATTACCGCCCCCTTATACGGACAATGGCATGCAATGACCCAACGCTTACTGACCCAACGTGACGGAAGTGATTTGAATCCTAATCGCAACTGGATACAAGAACTTAATCTCGATCCTCGTTGGCGAGCCACCGCTGGCTTTGGAACAAAAGTCGTACAAGAAAATCAAGAAACTTATATGAATGGCGCGTGGGAACAAATTGGAGAAGTGTTAGAAGCCAACCGCAGAATTAGATTAGCGCAACTGGCAAAAGAAACTTCTCTCGTTTGGTATTATGTACATCTTCAACCCATTTTATTAAATAATCCTAATCGCTGGCTGAGTTTCTCCGCGCCGATGCACAAGCGGATCGTTGCCGAGAACTTACTACAAGATCCGGCGATCGTTGGTAGTCCCGCAGCAGCAGAAAAATTAAGTCTTTTCTATCAAATTGAGCAAAGTAATATTCCAAGTGCACTGCAAGCTCCTGCAACTAGAAAACTCCTACGTCCTAGAGGACGGCTGGTACAAAAACTACCGTTCAACGAAACGATTCGTCCAGATAATTTATTAGACAGGGTGAATAGCGGAGCGGTTAGTGCTGCGCCACCAAAAGTAAAACCAGCAAAATTGCCCGTCATTGACGACTTCGCAGAAGCACTAAAACCCACTCAAATCCCTAGTTTTGTACTTCCACTTTTAACGAAGTATCCTTGGATAAAATGGATGTTGTTGATCTTAGCCTTCATTTTTTTAATCTTGTTTCTTTTCTTTCCAAAACCAGTTTTACTAACGACTGCCATCGTGCTAGTTGCTCTTTTTATTTTATTACAACGATGGTTAAAACAAATTGCCACAGCGGAATCCATTAAGGAAGATCAGCAAACACCGGAATCAGTAGACAATTTACCGAACAGCCCTAATTTTGAATTATCTAATCCCGGTGATTCTTTTCGACCAAATACCGGTGGCACCGACAGTGAAGAAGCTACGCGCTTTAAAGATGCTTTGCGCGAGGTAAACGAACTCATTGAAGAAAGCACGGAGAAAGGAAAACCCGTCAAACGTTATCCTTTGGATATTAAAAAGGCGGGAGAATTAATCTTTCAGCAAATTAATCCAAGTTTTACAATTCCTAAAAGAACCTTGGCACAAATTACTATTCCCCCGCGAATCGCCAGTTTACAAGTTGAACGTTTTGTAGAAGCGATGGCTTATCCGGAGTTTGATATTCCCATGTATAAACCCCTAGCAGAGACTTCCGCAGAATTATTTTTACCGAATATTAACTTCATCGCACAAAACAGTATTTCCCTTTTAGAAACCAATCAGAAATTTATTGAAGCGTACATGGTCGGGCTGAATCACGAATTTGCGCGTGAGTTGCTTTGGCGAGAATATCCTACGGATCAACGTGGAAGTTATTTCCGACAATTCTGGGAAGCAAGTAGTTTTTTACAAACCGAAGTACTTACTAAGGCACAAGTCATTGCCAAGTTACAACAGCTTCCAGCATTAAGACATTGGATTGAAAAAATAGCAGCCGCAACGGGCGAAGCAGCTACTCAGGTGCTCAACGAGGCGCGTACTCGTTTGACCAAAGAACAACTAAGAGATATTCCTAGCCTACACCAATGGTCCAAATTTAGTCAACTGGGAGATCACGACCATCGGGCTAGTGAAGGAGATGATCAAGAAGAAGTCGTTTTGGTCATTCGAGGAGAATTATTGAAAAAATATCCGACGGCAGTCATTTACGCCCATAAGGCAGCGTGGAACTACAAAAAAGATGACGATGGTAATTTCCTATTGGACGATGAGGGTCAAAAGATTATTGATCCAGACCAAGAACGTGTTTTAGTAGAATTAGCAGATCCAGATCGTCCAACGCGAGCAGCAATTAAAACCCCTTTGTACGAAGCGAAAGTTGATCCCGACATTTACTTTTTTGGATTTGACCTCACTAGTTGTCTTGCTAAAGGTGGTACGGGGAAAGCTTCTGTTGCCGTCGATCCTGTTTGTGCAGCCGAAGGCATTCAGTGGGATGATCCAGGATGGTTTTTTGTCATCAAGGAACGTCCCGGAGAACCCCGTTTTGGATTAGATGTGGAAGATGAAACGGTTGGCGTAGCAGATGTTAAAGTTTGGAATGACTTGAGTTGGGCGCACGTTACGCCTGCCGTTCCTCAAGATGGATTCCTGCAACTTAACGACGATACACAAACTATTGCACTGACCGAAGTTCCTACCGGAACCGAAGCAGAAAAAGCGGTACAATTTGAAGAAGATAAATTTTTCAAATGGCATCAGGAGACTAATGCAGCGGAACTAGCTTATATTTTATATCAGGTGCCCGTTTTAGTCGCCGTCCACGCCTCCGAGATGCTACCCAAAACTTAATCCCTTTGCTTTATTAAATCGATCAAGGAAAACTAGATTCATATGCCAGACTTTCATACTTTAAAAAATCAACTCCTAGCGGCACGCAAAGCGCAGGAGGAACAGCAGCTAAAATTATTGCAGGCGAAAGAAAAGCTGAATAAAGTAAAACGACTTCGAGCGCAAAGCAAAAGAACGACGAATAATGAAGTCTCCATCGAAGGCGCTGTAAATAATCTCAGAGATCATCAAAGTCGTTTCGAAGAAAGTCAAGCAGCGACGCGATTGAGGGAAACTGCTTTTGAGGCATTTACGGATCCACGTAGGCATCTCCCGCAATGGAGTGACCAATTCCCTATCTTGCTTTTTCCACTACGTATTGAGACGCGCTTCAAGACTACGACAACGGTCAACGGCGTACAAAGGCAATTATGGGTTCGCGTTTTTCCAGATGACTGCTCGGTAGATCATTTTGATCCGACCTTGTCCGAGGTAGAAATTCGCAACGCAAAATCTTATTGGCAAACAATCTGGGCTGCGGGTGTTCCTCAAGACGAGCAAAATGAAGGTGTAAAAGATTTTATTAAAAATCAAGTACAAGCCGCATGGCGGGGATTGACGGGTACTTTGCAAGCGGGTAGGGCATATTGGATCACACAAAATTATCTCCCACTCAATCTCGAGCAAGAAGTTCCCCAACGCGCAAGCAAGCAAGATCTGATCCTCGTTATTCCTACCGAAAACGCCCCTACACCAGATGAGAAAACTGCTTTGCAGCATTACTGGACTGACTTTTACCTCGCCGCGCAAGATAAACTAGCGCTCGAAGCAGCCTTTCTTACGCTGGTGAATACCATCGGTTCGGAAGCCGCTGCGATGGCATTATTAGAAGCGTATTCGCCAATACCAATTGATCCTGCACTCACCGAAAATCTTTTGCGGGAAAATATCCAAGTTCAGTTTTTAATTTTTCCCGCAGCGGAAACGCAAATTTCAAAAGCATCGTCTTGGTCACAAGCTGCCCGCAGTCAAACCTTACCAGATCGTTTCGTTTTTATGGGCTACCAAGGAGACCTTACAACTCCCACGGTTCAAGCGTTGGGAAATCTCATTCCTGATCCACTTGTCGTTGGTCCTGATCCATCTATGGATATTGACGCCGTATTAAGAACCGCTTACGGCGCCGCTTTTGATCATTTACAAGAAGAAGAAAAAGTTGAAAAATACATTGAGTACTTATCCCAACAATCTGAGACGAAGTGGCTATTTGATTTTGAAGCAGCCGTTGCACAAGGCATGGGATTTAAAATCGACTTGAGTCGGGAACAATATAATCAAGGCTTTGATCGAATTTTAGTACTTGGCGTAAAATTAAGTGCAGACCAAGGCGAAGGTCAACGATTGGCAGAACGATGGCTCGAACATCATCATTACGGTAACGAAGGAGTCAGCTTTATTCCGCAGGGCACACCGACCAACAATACGGGTAAAGCCGGGAGTGGTTATGCTGACGAAGAAAATCCGTTGGAAAGTTTTGAGCAATACTTTGCAACACCAGAAAATCATTCCGCTGGACACAAACCCGATGGTTTGAAGTTTGCAGCGCTGTTAGGGATCAATCCCGCTGCCGCCGCTAAAATCCAACATTACCATAGCCGTGATCAAATAGAAGCCAAGGCTATGAATCAAGCACTTTGGCCGGCGACCTTTGGCTATTTCATGGAAACGATGATGCAGCCTTTATTTTCAGATACTACCATCAAACAAACGAAAAATTTTTTCACCAACTACGTCAGTGGTCGAGGCGCCTTGCCGGCAATGAGGATTGGCGATCAACCTTACGGTATTTTGCCGACTACTGCTTTTTCAAAAATCAAATGGTTTGATCGAGAAGTTCAAAACAATGATGAACAGTTTGCCAACGAAGTTCCTTTTTTCGGAAAGCTTTATAATTTTTTGCGCAAGCTACAAAAAGACTGGGAAAGTTTAGTGCCCCGAGTGGCGCACGTTGGCAAAACGGGTGATGCGCATAAAATTTTGTTGGAAATCTTAGGCTTACATTCTGGTTCCGTAGCATTTCATCAACGCTATGCTAAAAGTTATTTCCACCTTTACAACTGGCTGTTATTAAGTGGTTACGGCGGTAATTTTGGAGCAATTAATTTTTCACCCATTTTTAGTGGAAACATCTTAGCGGGCACTTTCAAATTGGAGGGAACCCGATTACTCCCCAATGTTGATGAGCTCAAAAAACCAAGCGATGGTGTGGCAGTAGAAATATTAGAAAAATTCTTTCACGCGCGCGCCAACGAATTAAAAGGCGCACTGATTGACGACGTTCCCTTATCAGAAACTAAACCAATCCGTGCTTACACCGATGATGACAAAAATTATTTAGAATGGTTAATTGATGCAGCTAAAACCTCCCACGGAAAATTGCAAAGACAAGCTGGCTTTACCGATAATCAACGCCCAACGGCCTTATTGTACATAATGTTGCAGCACGCTTTGCACCTAAGCTTTTTAGATGCGAGCTTAGATTTACACCAACAATCCGATTTGCTTTCTGCCACACAGGTAAAATCGGCGAAGCTAGATGCAAAAACCATTGGCATTAAAGCACACGAAGAAATATTAGTGGAAAGCAAATTAGCGTATCTCGATAAAAAAGAATTTAGCTTAACGAATGAAGATATTTCCATTGGCGATTACATTGCTCAATCTTTGGGGAACAACCGAATTGCACCTTCTTTATCTCCGGTATGGGAACAACTACAAGCGATTCAACAACTTGCTCAAATACCTACGGCAAGATTAGAACGCGCTTTTGTAGAGCACTTAGATTGTTGCTCCTACCGTTTGGATGCTTGGTTAATGGGTTTGGTCAATTACCGTTTATCACAACTGCGGCAACTAGATAACGAAGATATTTCACAACAAGGTTTGTACCTTGGAGCTTTTGGATGGTTAACAGAAATACGTCCCGAAAACAAAGAACTGATCCCCGCAACACTCTCGCCCGAACTAGCACAAATTTTTAATCCAGGTGGCGACGAAACTTTGGTGAGCGACAAAACGAACGCAGGCTACGTACACGCTCCTTCTCTCAATCACGCCGTAACAGCAGCCGTATTGCGCAACGGCTATATTTCTAATGCTTCCCCCACGGAACCCGACTTGATGAAAGTCAATTTATCTTCTGAGCGCGTCCGATTGGCGCTAAGCATCATTGAAGGTATGCAGCAGGGACAAAGTTTGTCGGCATTACTTGGCTACCAACTTGAACGAGGATTACATGACCGTTATCAAATGGCGGAAGTAGATCTTTTTATTTATGAATTAAGAAAAGTGTTCCCCTTACGCGCTAATCGCTTAGGTAGTACAACGGTCGAAGATGATGCTTTGGATTCCATCATTCAGATCGAAGCTAGAAACGTAGTGGACGGTTTAGCACTCATTGAACACATCAAATCTACTGGAATTGGAAGTTATCCCTTTGGTAAAAATCTTGCCGAAGCAACACCTGCACAACGCAACGTTATCAATACCGAAGTGGAAAGAATTATTGACATTGAAGATGCAGTAGCTGATTTGGCAATGGCGGAAAGTGTACATCAAGTAGTTCAAAACAACTACGACCGGGCGGCAGGAACCTTAGCAGCTTTCAGCAAAGGAGCTTATCCACAAACGCCAGAAGTTATCCGTACCCCAAGAAGTGGCGTTAATTTATTGCACCGAGTAGGATTGCATTTGGAGGCGGATATTGATCCCGCTTTAGGCCTTACGGCAAAAGCACAAGCCGCACCGAGTTTGAACCAATGGCTAGCTGCTATTTTTCCACCGCTCGCAGCAATCTGCTGTCAGGTTGATTTCCTCCATGCGCCCGTTCCGTATCACGTCTCGATGGCAGATTTGAATTTAAGTCCGATCGACGTCCTTTACTTACTAGACTTGGATGGCACTAAAAATTTGGCAACACTGGATGACTTAATCCTACGCCACGTACATACGACACAAGCTTTAAAGCCCGACGTTGCCATTCAAATTCAATATACCAAAGCGGTAACTGGCCAATTTTCCTTTTTCGAAGTAGCCGCTTTAGCCAAGAGTTTGCGAGCGCTACTTTTAAGTTCTCGACCACTCAAAGCAAGTGATTTAAAACTACAGACCGAAGCGCAAGTTGCCGATGACCAAGCTATTTTCCTAGACCCAGCCCGCATAGCTTTACCATTTGCACAATTAAAAACCTTCCGTACTGATTTAAATAATCAAGTAACGCTAATGAGTAATTTTGTCAAGGAAGACTTAGCAGAAACGACCTTGCAAAAAGATCCAATTATCAATCAAATCGATACTTTTCTTGACCAGTATACAGCACTCTTACAACGAGGAAGTATGCTTGGCTTGAGCGAAACTGGATTTGGATTTGCCTACGAACAAAGAAGTAGCATTTATCAAAACCTGTTACAAACGATTACTACTTACCGCGATCGTTGGTTGACAAAAGAAGTACAATATCAAGCTTTACAAAATGAGGTCATTGCTGCGATTACGGAGGAAGCTGCATTGGAAATATTACAACGAGCCGAACGTTGTCTCTCCACGCAGAATACAATTCCACTTCCGAATACGACCCTAGCTTATCAAGCTATCCTGACAACTAAAAAGTTAGCCTTCGATCAAAAAATAATTACGATTAATGCTATTTTAAATAATACGCCCGCGACACTCACCAGTCTATTCACCATGGCGAATCAATTGATTACCGATGCGCCTAGTTTATTAGATTTTGATTTAGTGCCGTTGGAATTAGCTGAGCCTGAAAGACAAGCCTTAGTATTAGCGACTGATTTATTACAGCATTTACAAAAAGTATTGCTATCGCTCGACGAGCGGATTCCTAAGATTGAAACCTTACTAATAGCAGCACAAAATAATTTAATCGCGCAAGAAAAAGTAAATCACCTTTTGGAAGCGGGCAAGCTTTTATTTGGAAAAGAATTTAAAATGATTCCTAGTTTTGCGTGCTCGGAACCACAGGCGGCGGAGCTACAACAATGTTGGACCGATCGCAATGCAATTTTGAATTATCAACAAAATGATCTTGCGACGGATTTCCCCGTTGACGATTGGCTATACGGCGTCGCAAGGGTGCGGGAAAAAATGAGTGAATTTGAAAATAGTATTTTACTTAGTGAAAGTCTTGCACAAACCAATTTATCCTTAACGCCAATTCAATTACCTTACCTTGCGGATGATCATTGGTTGGCGCTCCGTTATCCCGAAAACTATCAGATCGACAATGACAAATTATTATACACTGCTCACCACGCAATTCCTTTTGACCCGAGTCAGCGACAAAGTGGTTTGCTACTAGATGAGTGGACCGAAGTGATTCCGAGTGTAACGGAAACTACTGGATTAACTTTCCACTACGACCAACCAAATTCGGAACCGCCGCAAACGATGTTACTCGCCGTAAGTCCAAATTTGAATGGACAATGGAAATGGGAAGACTTAGTAGCAAGCTTGCACGAAACTTTCGACCTTGCCAAGTTGCGCGCGGTGGAGCCAGTGCATTTAGACCAAACTACTTACACGCGATTTTTACCCGCTACCGTCGCTGCGGTCAACGTGCGTCCGATTTCCATCATGATGAATTACGCTATCAATAACGGGATTGTTTTTCAATCCGCAACCCTCAACGAAGATGAGTAACTTTAGCTATAAACCAAGTATTACTTTGTGGAACCGCTTAGAAGGTAGACCTCGCACCGTCAACTTTGACCGTGCCATCAAAGCGGAAGTCCGCGATGCCTTGTGGATGCTTACAAAGCAATGGCAAATGGGGGAATTCAAAGGAGACGATGCCGGTTCGCCCGTTTTTGCAAAAGTCCATTTAGCCACTACAGCCTTAACAAAGTATCAGGCTAAAAATGGTCCCGTCGATAATTTTGAACAAGATGTTCCGTTGGAAGCAAAAGTAGAACGACAAAATATTCCTTTTCAAAATGCGACCCAAAAAGTAGCTTTTGATATTCGATTACTGATGGGTAGACAATGGTTAAAAATGCTCGCTAAGATTGATAATGATCCGAGTCTGAAGCAAGCTTACCTGAGCAAGTACGCCATTGCAGCCCCAAACCCAGATCTAGCCCAGGATGCACAAATTTGTGCAGAGCCGAAAGAATGGCAGCAATTTGCCGCCCTTGCGGGAAGAGCGATGGATGGTTACGATTTTTATCAGTTTCTAAAAGCAGATCCGTTGCAAGTAGCCGCAACTGATATTCCAGTAGCTGCGGATAAGGTCGCTGCGGTTAATACGGCAGGAGAGAAATTTATGCGTTGGTACGAAAAACTATTTTACCAAACACCTACTGCGGAAAATCCTGCTTGGGATCCCGCTTATTTAGAACATCAATTTGCTTGTTCTGCGCCGGAACGAGGTGGAGAAAAAGTATTGATTGCTGACGAATACTATCAAGGTCATTTGGATTGGTATAACTTAGACATTGACGACGAGCGGGTTAATCTAGCGGCGCCACCGCTGGCAACGCCTGCCGTAGAAGCAACGAAAACGCTTTCCTTTTTACCAACGACGATCTCTTTTGCGGGCATGCCACATACCCGTTGGTGGACTTTT